>DASTYH010000176.1:0-5219 GCA_035765075.1 Gemmatimonadales bacterium | reverse complement strand
TACGAGGACATGAAGGCCAACATCCTCCCCGGCGTCGAGCTCGTCCCCGGCATGGTCGTCGCCATCGAGCAGGCGCACCGCGCGGGGCTGTCGTATCATCGCCAGTAGACGGCAGGCAGTAAACGGTAGAGGGTAGACAGGCGGGAGCGGGGCGGGTGTCGGCGTAAGCCGATATCCGCCCCGCTCGCCTGTCCACCACCCCGTCCACCGTCTACCCCCTACTGTCTACTGTCTAATCAACCTTGAACACCACATCCGCCCCCGTCTCCGCGCCGGTTTCCGCCTGCAGCGTCCAGCGCTGGGAGAGGAGATACCGGAGACGGAGCGTGCTGATGGGGTCGAAGAGGCCGATGCCGTAGCTCACGTAGAGGCTCGGCGAGAGATAGGCGCCGGCCACGAACGACGCCTCGTGAAAGCCCTCTTCCGATTCGATGCGTGCCTCGTCGAGTCCGAACCCGCGGCCGAGGCTTCGGGCCAGGAGGCTGCTGCCGCGAAGTCCCACCGAGCTGGCCGCACGCGAGAGGAGACTGCCGTCCGCACCCGAGCCCTCGCCCGGGGCCCGGCCCATCACGATGTAATGCAGCGCCGTGTTCTGGGACATCGCCGGCTCCGACCAGATCGTCACCTGCGGCGACTTGAGCGTGCCGCCGATCTGCAGGCCGGCCACGGTCCCGTCATCGGCGGTGCGGCTCGCACGGATCGAGAGCGCCGGATTGTCCACCGGTCCGCCGGCAAACGCGACTCGGCCATTGGTGACGGTGAGATCCTGCCCGTACGCCTTGTACTCGCCCTTCTCGATGATGATGGCGCCGCTCGCGCGGGTGGGCTCCATCGGTCGCTCGAAGAGCCGGAGCGCCCCGGCGAGATCGGCGTTGAAGTTGAATCCGCTGAACGTCACGCTGTCGCCGAGGACCACCTCCACCTCGGCGCGGATCGGGCGGGCCGGCCGCGGGGCCGCGGTGTCGCCCACGAAGACGACGTCGTCCGAGGGAGGGACCGCGAACTCGGGGATCTCCGTGAGCTCCATTCGCGCGACCGGCACATCCACCCGCCCGGTGAGCTCGATGGTGTCGGCGATCAATCGGACGTCGAGCGCCGGCGAGATGATGGCCCGTGCGTCCGCGGTGTTGATCGCCTCGAAGCGGTTGCCGCGGAGCTGCAGGCGCCCCGGCTTCTCCGCGCTCGGTCGCACCGGTGTGGTTCCGGCCAGCGTGAGCTCGCCTTCGCCGGAGCGGGCGCGGCCCTCCACCCTGACCTCTCCGGTCCCGGTGCCCGTGAGGCCGAGATGAATGTCCCGATACAGGGCGCCGAGGAGCGGGAGTCGCATCGCGGCATCGCGCAGCCCGAGGCCGCCGGTCCAGGTCGGGTCCCCGACGGTGCCCTGCATCGAGACATCCAGCTCGAGCCGCCCGGCGAGGCTGTCGACCTCGGGCGAGAATGCCTCCGCGAATGCGAGGTCATCCACCCTGCCCGACAGGCGCGCCTCGAGCCGGGCCGGTCCGAGGGGCGCACCGTACCTCCGGTAATCGGGGAGCGCGATCTGTCCATCGAGCCGTCCGAGGACCCGGCCCGTCGTGTCGGCAAAGGCGAGGTCCATGGCCCCCCGGACCCCGTCGGCTCCGGCGCTCAGCTGGAGCGTCGTGGTGTCCAGCGCGATCGTCTCGTAGGCGCCCGATTCGACGTACGCAAAGGTGACGCCGCTCGGCACCAGTCGCAGCTCGCCACTCAGCGAGCTGTCGGGGGCCACGCGCAACGCCCAGGTGCCGAGCAGATTGGCCCGCGTGATCGTCCCGGTCAGGGAGCGGGCGAGAAACTCCTCAACCCGGAGCTCCCCGTCAACTTGCGGCGTTCCCACCCGACCCGCTCCCGCGGCGTGCAGCGTGATCCGTCCCGCCAGGCTGTCGTAGCGGTCGGTCGCGGCGCGCGCAAACCCGACGTCGGGGATCTCCGCGTCGAGGGAGAACGTCATCGGCTGGGTGGCAACGGGTCCGCCGAGCGCCGAGTACTCCGGGAGTCGCACCGCCGCCGAAGCCGACACGATCCGCGTCCCCGCCGTATCGCTGAGTCCGAGTGCGAGGTCCGCGGCCGTGCCCGAGGCGCCGGTGGCGAGTACCGCGCCGCCGCTGTCCAGCACCACGCGGCGCGGCAGGTCGTCGAGTGAGTAGTCGTAGATCACGCCGCGAGGGACGATCGTGAGCCGGCCCGTGACCTCGCGCCGATTCACCACGGTTCCCCGAGCGCTGACCTCGACGGAGCCCTGGCCGGCGCGTCCGCGGGGGAGCCACACGAAGAGACTGTCGAACGAAAGCCGCCCATCGATTTCCGGCGTCGCTGCCATCCCCGTCACCATGGTGGCGAGGGTGACGCGGCCCGCGATGCTGTCGAGGGATGGAAAGAGCTCCGTGGCGAAGCCGAGGCTGTCCATCCTTCCATCGATCCGGGCATTCACCGGCTGACTTGCGAGGGGACTGCCGAGTCGGGTGTAGCGAGGCAGCTCCGCGACGGCCTCGAGCGTGCCGATGAGGCTTCCATCTCCCTGCCGGGCCCTGAGGCTCGCCGCGCCGCGGATGCCGCCGGTGCCGGCCGTGATCTCCGCTGCCGCGGTATCGAACGCGATGCGGCGGGGGAGAGTGTCGAGCGGCCGCTGGTAAAGGAACGCCGCGCTGTCCGCCCGAAGCTGCATCCGGCCGGCCAGCGCGCCCGCGCGAGATGACGCATCGAGCACAGCCGTCAGCGTACCGGCGAGCGCCTGGCTGTCACCCAGCGCCGAGTCGGGAAGGAGGGAATCGAAGAGCGCGAGGGGGAGTCGATCCACCACGGCGGCCACGCGCCAGCCGGCCCGCCCGAGCCAGGCCCCCGAGCCGCACGCGCGGGCCTCGGGAGTGGCGGAAGCGGTGAGGCAGACGTTGCCGATCGATGCCCGTGGCGCGGCACCGATCGTGGCGGTGATCGCAGCCGGCGACTGAAGGCTCCAGTTGCCGAAATCGCGCGTGTCGAGCGCAAGGTCATCGAGCCGGCCGCTCCACTCCCGGTCAGCAAATCTTCCGCGAAGGGCGAGCTCGCTGACGCCGGCGGGGCCACCTCCTCCGGCGGTGATCCGGTGGCTCTGCCGAGTGCCTCGTACGGCAGCGGAGAGTGAGTCGAGGGCGAGCGGGCCGAGGCGCGCGCCGCGCGCGCGGAGATCCACGTCGGTTCGCCCCGAGGGCGCAAGGATGAGGTCCGCCCGTCCCGAGGCGCGCAGCGCGCTGTTTCCCCCCATCCCAAGGCGCCGTCCCTCGAAGGTCGTCCGGATCCGCGGCGCCGCTCGCGATCCTCGCACCGTTCCGCTTGCCGTGAGCGAGCCCCGGGCGGCGGGGAGTGCGGTGCCGAGGCTTCCGATGGCGAGCCGATAATCGGCGTGGACCGTATCGGCGAGCGCGCCGGATCCGGTGAGCCGGACGCTGCCCCAGGTCGCGTCGAGCTCCCGAACTTCGAACGAGCCGGTCGCGGCGAGGCCGGCAAAGCGCACGATGCCGTGGCCGCCGAGCGGCTGGTTGCGGATCGCCCCGCCGAGGGAATCGATCACCAGCTCTCCAACCGGCCCGATGCTGTCGAGACGTCCCGCCGTGCGGCCCGCAAACGCCACGGTGCCGGGCCAGGCACGCGGCTCCTCGAGGAGCAGGGCAGGGCGCACCCCGGACGCGCGGATCGCGAGCTCCCAGGTGGTTGCCGGCCACCACGTCACGGTGCCCGTCGCGCCGAGGGTTCCCTCGAGCACGTCGGCTGAAGCACTGTCGAGCTCGACGTGTTCGAGATTGCCCGTTCCCGCCAGCACCACGCGCGAGTTCTCCAGGCGCGGCATGGAGAGCGCTCCCTCCGCCACGAACCGGTAGTCTTCCGCGCGGCCGTCGAGTCTGAGCGTGCCGCTCCGTACCCGCACCTCGTTGGGCGCGTCCACCGACAGCTCGCGGACGAGCACGTCCCCGAGGAGCACATCCATCGGAAGGCGGGGCCGGCGGGGGGCGGCCGTATCGGCCGGTGTCGAATCGGGGATGGTGATATGCACCCCGGTGGCGTGCAGGCGGTCGAGCCGGATCTGGCGGTGGATGAGCCCGGTGGGCGTCCAGTCGAGCACGGCACTGTCGATGGTCGCGGCAAAGGAGGCGCGGCGAATGGCGACATCATGCACGATGAGCGGTCCCCTGATGCTGCCGCTCACCCGGCCGATCGTGATGCCGTCTCCGGCGCGCTCGAGCGCGGAGGCGATGAGCCGCCGGGCCACCCGTTCACTCGACAGTCCGTACCAGAGGAGGAGCGCGCCGAGGAGGATCGGCGCGAGCACGACGATCGCGAAGAGCCGGGCGAGTCGTCGCGCCCTCACAGGTCGGGCCCCAGCGAGAGGTGCACCCGGAACGACCGCTCCGGATCGCTGACCGGGAACGCGCCGTCGAGGCGGAGAAGACCGATCGGCGACACCCATCGGATTCCCGCGCCGATGCCCTGCTCGAGATCGAGGGAGAAATCCTCGAGCGCGTTGCCGGCATCGGCGAAGGCGGCGATCGCCCAGCGGGGCGCGATCCGGAAGTCCATCTCGACGCTCGCAACGACCAGGTTCCGTCCTCCGGTGATCTTTCCCTTGGCGTCGCGCGGGCCGAGCGTGCGGTACCCGAATCCGCGGACGCTCTGGTCACCACCGGCGAAGAAGCGGAGCGTCGGCGGGAGGGCGTGGAAATCACCCGTGAAGATGCGGCCGAGGTCGGTTCTGAGGAGGATCCGCGTCCGGGCACCGAGACCGTGAATCGCCTTGGCGCTCGCGCTGACGCGGAGGAGCGACGCGGAGGAAAGGACCGCATCGTGCGCTGCCTGGAGATCGAGGCGGCTCCGGAGGCCGCTGGTCGGGAAGATCCGGTCGTTTGCGCGGGTCCGCTCCCAGCTCGCGCCGGGGAGGAAGAGCGTGGATGTGGCGCTGTCGGTGGCGACGCGGAACGCCTCGCGCTGCCAGGAGAGGGAGAACGTCTCTCTCCACCCGAGTCGCGGGCGGCTCAGGCGGATGCTCGCGATCCACGTCCGGCTCGAGCTGGTGGTGGGATTGAGCTCGGCGAAGCCCCCGAGCAGCGTGAGCTCGCCGCGGGGGTGGCCAAAGGCCGGGATCATGTATTGCGCCGAAACGCTCCGCTCGATGAACGAGCCGACGACCTCCGCCTCCGCGTGGTGTCCCTTCCGGTTCACCCTCCGGAAAC
>DASTYH010000175.1:0-2091 GCA_035765075.1 Gemmatimonadales bacterium | reverse complement strand
AGCCGTCGGCCCGGGCAAGGACACCGAGACGATCACGCTCCGGAGCGCCAGGGACTGAAACGACGGCAGGCGGCAGACGGGAGAACCGCACGCCCGCTCGACCGCCTACCGCCTACCGCCTCCGCGGCATCCGGCGCTCCCGCAGCTCCTGCCATCGCTTCCACTGTTCCTCCGTCAGGATGCCGCGGATCGCGGTGCGGGTTTCTGCGGCGATCCGCCGGAGCTCGGGCTCGCGCTCGATCATCACGGCGCGCGCGCGGGACTGCTGGAGCCGGAGGAGACTGTCGATCGCAAGACGCTGCGCCGGCTCGAGCCCGAGCTCCCGCGCGAGCTGATTCGAGAAGCGCATGCGCATGCCTGCGGGGTCGAAGCGTGGGCGCTGGTCCATTCCCGGCATCGCGGTCACGGCGTCACGGCCGGGACGAAGCACCCAGCGATCGAGCGCCACGCCGGACACGACGCCCAGGATGAGCGTCGCCACGAGAAGCAAGGCGGCCTGAACCGCGCCGCGATCGAATCGGATCATTGCGAGTCGCCCGCCGCCTCGAGCGTGAGGCCGAGGCCATCGTCCGTCATGAGGATGGCAAGCTCCGACGGGAGCGCGTCCCCTGCGGCGGCGGCCACGAGGTCCTCCATCCGGAGCGGTTCCTCGGCGCCGGTGTCGAAGGAGAGGCCGGCCGCCAGGAGGAGACTGGCCGCGAGTGCGGCAGGGACGGCGAAGCGGGCCCAGCGGGAGGCGGCGGCGCTCCATCCCACGGGGCGGCGGCGCGAGGCAAGGCGGAACCGCGCCGCCGCACCGATCCGCTCGGACATCGTCTCCCAGTCAACATCGGCCGGCGGATCACCGAAGCCGGCGCGCAGCGCCGCCGTGATCTCCGACTCGACGGGTCCGGGCACGTCTCCTCGCTCACTCATGATCCCGCTCCTCCTTCCAGGTCTCCAGCAATGGCCTCAGCCGCCTGCGGGCTTCGTGCAGCGTCCACCGCACGGTGGCGGGGGCGACATCCAGCATGGCGGCAATCTCGACCCCCGAGAAACCCTCCAGCTCGTGGAGCTCGACGACCAGGCGTTGTCGCTGGGTGAGGTCGGCCAGCGCCGCGCGGACCCGCGTGGCAAGCTCGGCCTGCTCCGCATCGGCAGCGGGCGACCCGGGCCCTTCGAGCGCCTCGGGAAGGGGCTCCGCCGCGCGGACCTTCCGCGAGCGGATCGCGTTGTGCGCCCGGTTCGCCACGATGCGAAAGAACCAGGGACCGAACGGGCGCGCGCTGTCGAACGAGTCGAGCTTGTCGAGCGCCCCGATGAAGCTCTCCTGGACGACATCCTCGGCGTCCTCGCGGTGGCGCACGATGCGCCAGGCCACCGCGAAGGCACGCCGCTGGTAGCGCCCGACCAGCTCACCGAACGCATCCGCATCGCCCTGCCGGATGCGTTCGATGATCCCGGCTTCGTCCGGAAGCGCCGAGGCGACGGACCCCGTTCCGGCGATCATTCCCCGGCGCTTCGCGATTCCCGATCAGGCGTCGCGCCGCGCGCCCGGGCGGCCGGGTGCGCGCATCCGGTCGCGCCGCTCCCCGCGGCGATGCTCCATCTGCTGCTTGAGGAGTGTCTTCTGCTCCTCCGTGAGGACCGCCTGAACCTCCTCGTGCGCCTTCGTCGCGTTCTCCGCGAGCGCCGTGTGCGCCCGGCTCACTTCCGGGTGCGCCGCGAGGAATGCCTTCTGCCGATCGAGCATCTGCTGCCGCCGCTCCAGGCGCTCCTCCGCCGACTTCGGGCGCTCCGCCGGCCGCGCCGGCCGGGGACGACCGGCCGTGTCGCTCCGCGCCGCCTTCAGCGCATCGAGATGCGGCCGGTTGAGCTCGGCATACTTCGACTGGATGGCGTTGAGGCGGGCCACCTGATCGTCGGTGAGCTTGAGGCGCTCCCGCTGGGCAATCAGCCGTCCGATCGGGCGGGCCCGCATGGCGGGGGCACCGGGCCGGCGGGCATCGGCATGGATCCGGGCGCGGGTCGTGTCGCGGGCGCGCTCCTGGGCGCCGGCGCCGGCAAGGGGCGCGGCCAGGAGCCCCGCCGAGAGTGCCAAAGTCATGATGC
>DASTYH010000174.1:0-2164 GCA_035765075.1 Gemmatimonadales bacterium | reverse complement strand
GAGCTCCGGTTCCGGGGCTCCCTGCTTCGACTCTGCGCCCTCATCGCGCCGGAACGACCGGCCGGCCCGGGCGCCTCCCAACTGGAAGTCCTTTGTCTTTTCATAGTTTCGAGCTGCACCCGACGCTCCTTCGTGGCGTCGAGGGCCTCGGGTTCGTACGCCCCACGCCCATTCAAACCGAAGCCATCCCGCACGCGCTTCGCGGTCGCGACCTGTTGGCCTGCGCGGCGACGGGGAGCGGCAAGACCGCGGCGTTCCTCCTGCCGATCCTCCAGCATCTCCTGGCCAGGCCGCGCGGCGTGACGCGCGCCCTGATCCTCACGCCGACGCGGGAGCTCGCCGCGCAGATCGATGCACATCTCTCCGAGCTGGCGGTGCATACGCCGATCTCGGGAGCGGCGGTCTTCGGCGGCGTCGGCATGGGACCGCAGGAACATGCGTTCCGGAGCGGCACCGACGTGATCGTCGCGACGCCGGGCCGCCTCCTCGATCACATGAAGCAGCCCTATGTGAAGTTCGACCGCCTCGAGGTGCTCGTCCTCGACGAGGCCGACCGGATGCTCGACATGGGCTTCCTCCCCGACATCAAGCGGATCCTCCGCCAGCTCCCCGAGCGGCGGCAGACTCTCTTCTTTTCGGCCACGATGCCGGCGCCCATCGTGGAGCTCACCCGGGAGATGCTCCACCGGCCCGTGACGATCAATCTCGAGCGGAAGTCGGCGCCCGCCGTGGGCATCACGCAGGCAGCCTACCCGGTGCGAGAGGACCTCAAGGCGGAGCTGTTCGCCGAGCTGGTGAAGCGCGGCGTCCTGCACGATGTCATCGTGTTCACGCGCACCAAGCATCGCTCCAACCGGTTGAGCGAGTTCCTCACCGGCCGCGGCATCTCGAACGCGCGGATCCACGGGAATCGCTCCCAGGCGCAGCGGACCGACGCACTGGAGGGATTCAAGGCGGGGAAGATCAAGGTCCTGGTGGCCACCGATATCGTGGCGCGCGGCATCGACGTCGAGGAGCTGGGTCACGTGGTGAATTTCGACGTCCCGCATCAGCCGGAGGATTACATCCACCGGGTCGGTCGGACGGCGCGCGCCGACGCGACCGGCGATGCCTTCACGTTCGTCAGCCCGGAGGAGGAGGGCGACCTCCGCGCCATCGAGCGGGCGATCGGCCACAAGCTCCTCCGTGTCACGCTCCCTGATTTCAACTACACGCAGCGGCCGGCCGAGCGCTTCGAGGTGCCGATCGCGGAGCGGATTGCCGCGATCCGCGCGCGGAAGGCGGAGGAGCGGGCCCGCGCCCGCGCCAAGGCGGAGCGGAAGTCGCAGCGGGAGGCGGAAGAGAAGGCTCGACCCGCGGCCGCGCGGAGCGCGCCGCGCCGGCGGGGGGGACGCGGTCGTCCCGGTGGGAGCGGCCGCGCATCGTGAGCGCCACGGTCGCCGGGCTCTTCGTCTACCCGGTCAAGTCCCTTGGCGGCATCGCGGTCGAGCGGTATGAGCTCGACGAGTTCGGTCCGCACCTCGATCGCCGCTGGATGGTGATCGACGGGGCCGGCGCGTTCCAGACCCAGCGGTGGCGCCCGAGAATGGCGCTCATCCGGACGGCGCTCACGGAGCACGGATCGGTGCGACTGACGGCGCCGGGGATGGAGGAGCTGATCGTCCCCCCCGGAGGGGGGCGGTCCCGCGAGGTGACGGTCTGGAAGGATACCTGCCGGGCCGAGGGGTGCGGAGCGGAAGCTGATCAGTGGCTGTCCACGTTCCTGGGTGGCGTCTGCCGCATGGTGTTCATGCCCGATTCGACCGTCCGGCCGATCGGGCGCGCGGCCCCGGCACCGGGCCGGGTGAGCTTCGCCGATGCGTACCCCCTGCTCCTTCTCTCCGAAGCATCGCTCGCCGATCTCAATACCCGCCTGGGCGAGCCGCTCCCGATGAACCGGTTCCGTCCCAACATCGTCGTTGGTGGCGTCCCCGCCTTTGCCGAGGATGGCTGGCGCGGATTCGCGGCGGGGGATGTGCGGTTTGCCGTCACCAAGCAATGCGTGCGGTGCGTGCTCACCACCATCGATCAGGAAACCGCGGCGGGCGGGGTGGAGCCGCTCCGGACGCTGGCCACCTACCGGCGTGTCGCCGACGGCGTGGTCTTCGGCGTGAATCTCGCCCAC
>DASTYH010000173.1:0-4079 GCA_035765075.1 Gemmatimonadales bacterium | reverse complement strand
GCTTCGAGTTCACGCTTCCCGTTGCGGGTCGGGTCCTGGGGGTCGGTGGCCACCTCCATGACTACGGCCGTGAGCTGACGCTGGAGGACGTGACACGCGAGCGGGTGGTCGTTTCCCTCGAGGCACGGCTGAATGATCGGGGCGAGATCGAATCGGTGCCCGTTCGACTTTTCGGCGTGACCGGGAACGGCCGCCCGCTGGCGGCGGGACGGCCGTACCGCCTCCGTGTGTCCTACGACAACCGTGCGGGTCGCGAACTCCGGAGCGGGGCGATGGGAGA
Source organism: Gemmatimonadales bacterium (assembly GCA_035765075.1). Lineage (GTDB taxonomy): Bacteria > Gemmatimonadota > Gemmatimonadetes > Gemmatimonadales > GWC2-71-9 > CAMLLJ01. The sequence goes on along the minus strand of DASTYH010000173.1, from coordinate 3,799 downwards.
GATGGCGCTTCTCTTCGCACCGGCGCGCGGGGCCCGGTGGCCCCAGCTCGAGCTCGACGATCCCGCCATCATCGCGGACCTCGAAGGGCTCGGGCTGCAGGAGAGCTCGACCCGTTGACCCACCGTGTCGCCGACACGAGCGACCGACCAACCGGAGGGAACGCATGACCACCTGGGGAGTCCTCGCGCTCGCGCTCGTGCAGTCGGCGCCGTCCGCGCCACCGCTGAACGTCCGGATCGACTCGACCCGTCACGCCATCGCGATCGAGTATCGCGTTCGCGAATCCCCCGCCGCAGCAGAGGGCGAACACGCCCACCACGGTGGCGGCCACGCCGCCCACGTCCAGCGAATGGTTCGTTTCCCGGCGCCCGTGACCGGGTGGCTCCGCTCGGCGAGACTCGAGCTCACCGACCCCGACGGCCAGCCGATCTCCCAGCGTGCGCTGCACCATTTCAACCTGCTGAACCTGAGCCGGCGGCAGCTGGTGCACGGCGGGGTGGAGCGGATGTGGGCGGCGGGCCAGGAGACGGAGGAGACATCGCTTCCCGCCGGCGTCGGCATGCCGCTGTCGAAGGAGATGATGCTGGGCATCGTCGTCGCCTATGATCCGGGCGACCTTCCCCCCGGTTCCACCGTGCGGCTCGAGTTGCTCTGGACGCCGGCAAATACCGTCCCTCGTCCGCTCGACATCTACCCGCTGCCCCTCGACGTGAACTACGCCGTGGGGCGCTCCGCCGCGTACGATCTCCCGGTGGGGCGCTCCGAGCGCTCCTTCGAGTTCGTGATGCCCATCGACGGCCGGATGCTCGGCGCCGGGGGGCACATGCACGATTATGGCGTGTCACTCAGCCTGGAGGAGGCCGAGAGCGGGCGCCTGGTGTTCGATCTCCGCGCGGTGCGCGATTCGACCGGCCGGGTGCACTCGATCGAGCGGGAGGTGTGGGGCATAGCGGGGCGCGGACGGAAGCTGGAGGCGGGCCGGCGCTACCGGCTTACTGCGGTCTACGACAATCCGACCGGCGCCGTGATTCCTCTCGGCGGGATGGGAGAGGTGGGGATCGGATTTACCCCGGACGATTTCAACGAGTGGCCGCGGCTCGATCACGCCGATCCCGACGTGGCCGGCGATCTGGCCCACCTCGCCTCTTTCGAGGAGCGCTGACCCGCCCGCCCTGACCGACGCCGGACCCGCCTGAGCGGAAGGTCTCCGGCGGGACCGGAATCAGCCTACCGGCTCTCGATGACGCGTCGGGCGCCGACCCATCGGCGATACCACCACCGGCCGTAGGGATCGTCGTCGCCGAGCCGGCTGATCTGCACACCCTTCGAGGCGCTGTGAATGAACCGGCCGTCGCCCATGTACAGTCCGACATGGGTGACGGGCCCGCCGCGCGTGGAGAACGTGAGCACGTCACCGGGCTGCAGCGCCTCCTCGTCCGTGCCGATCTCGCGGCCCTCCCGCGCCTGATCCACACTCCGGCGCGGCAGTGCGATCCCGACCCGGGCATAGGCGAACTGGATGAGTCCCGAGCAGTCGAAGCCGTCGCCCGGCTCGCCGCTGCCTCCCAGCTGATAGCGCCGCCCGATCTCACCCTCGGCCACGCGGATGACGTCCGCGGCGATCGCGTCCGCTGAACGGGACGGCGCGTCGCCGAAGGCGCCGGCGGTAGCGAGCCGTGGTGGCATGGCCGACCGCGGCGCTTCGCTGCCCGGTGATACATCGCCGTTCGGGGCGGCTTCGCGGGAACGCGGACGCGCGCTGCCGGCCCCCGCGGCGGGGCGATTCGCGTTGCCGAACCTGGTCGCAATGCGGAAGGCGATCTCCGGACCGGCGCGATGCGCGGGAAGCATCTCGCGGTAGCGCGTCTCGACGCCGAGGGAGAAGAAGCCGGTGGGAATGAGCTCGTATCCGACGCCGGCGGACCATCCGCGCCACCAGTCCTCCGCTGCTCCCGTCCCGAATCCCCCACCGACCCCGCCCACGACGTAGAACCCGGGAAGGCCACCGCGGAAGAGGCTCGCGTCGAGCGTGGCGCCGAAGAGACTCGCGGCAGAACCCGGACCTCGGAGGTAGGTCGCTCCCGCCTCGGCGGCGAGGGGACCGGGAAGCGGCTGGATCCAGCCGATGTTGTACGCGGTCCACCCACCGTCATCGAGGAGGCGGCCCATCTGGAGGGAGATACCCTGCGCCCGAAGCGGAGCGGCCGTCGCCAGGGTCGCCGCCAGGGCCGCAATGGCCGGCCGCATGCTCACCGCACCGGCGTCGGCTGGCCGGTCCGCATGTCGATGCGGTACCGGGTGCCGGGAATGCAGTCTCGATACACGCGCGCCTCCAGGGTCGAATCGTCGATCACCGTCGGAACGTCCCGGGTGTAGAGCAGCGGGACCCGGATCGGCGGAGCGGAATCGGCGCCCCGGATCTCGATGGTCCGCTCGAGGCAGGTGTCGCCGGTGGCCGAGACGCCCAGCCTGCTCAAAGTGTGCCAGACGGAGGCGGTGGGGGTCTCCAGCACGAGCGAATCAGCTGGGGCCTCGGCCACCGCCGGAGCGGGCGCCTGTTCCCGTGCCGAGTCATCCCTGTCCTCTCCCGCGCACGCCCCCAGGAGCGCGACGAGGAGCAGCGGCAATCCGCGCCGGATCATGCGGGAATCCGGGCGCTCATCGGGCATCCGGGGCCCGGCCCGGCTCGAGGTCGTCGAGGATCACGGCGGTGTCGGGAACGCCTTCGGGCGTCACGGCGAGCGCTTCCTGAAGCTCGGGTGAGCGCCTGAGGAGCCGGAGCCAGAAGATGAGCGTGAGGAAGCCCGTCAGCGCGCCGAGTCCCGCCGAGAGGAGGAGTCCCTGCTTCGGGTCCTCCATCGTCGTGGCGATCACCTCTCCCGCCACACACCCGAAAAACGAAGCTGCCCACGCCATGAATGGCGTGAGCAGCCAGCCGAAGACCCGGAGAAGGAGCCGGAGGAACCGCATGCGCTAGGCGCTGGATCGCCCCAGCGAGGAAAGCGCGGCCGCGAGGGCGAGTCCCGGGAGGAACGCCACGCCGTAGGTCGCGAGGGACCAGGTGGCGCCCGGGAAGCCGACCAGCACGGCGACGGTGCCGAGCACGGCAGTGGCCACGAGCGCGCCGATCATGACGCCGCCCATCGATTCCGTGCGGCCGCGGCGCGCGCGGTTGGCAATGATGAGCGCCCCCATCCACGGGAGGAAGGTCCCGACCATCCACCACACCGGGTGATACCACCAGTTGCTGTTGCCCCCGATCTCCCGCCACCGGTTGGTGTAGATGCCGAGGGGCTGCAGGAGGGCGACGTCGATCAGGAGGAAGACGACGGTGGCGGCGAGCCCGATCCCCGCGGCGCCCGCGATCCCCTCGACCGTCCGGGCCCGGGTCCACATCCCGGGAAGCACCGTCACCGCCGTGAGGCCGAAGAGCAGCACGACGCCGCCCACCAGCGCCTCGACGATCCCGCCCATGAGGCGCGTGATGAAGGCGAGCGCCACCACGACGATTGCCGTCACGAGGCCGAGCGCTACCGCCCGCCGGAGGACATGGGGAAGTGCCGTGTAATCGGAGTCGCCACGCGATGCCGCCACCGAGGTCATGCCGTCTCCACGCAGGTGAGAGGATGGTCCGAAGATAAGAGGCCGCCCCGCCGCCGGCCAAGGGCCGGGTTATGCCAGCCAGGCCGCGACCACCGCGGCGTCGGTAAGCGCCCACGCGATGAGCGCCCGGTACATTCCCCGCTCGTGCTGGCGCGGCGTCATGCCCACCGCCCCGAGTCGCCAGGGAATGAGCAC
>DASTYH010000172.1:0-4304 GCA_035765075.1 Gemmatimonadales bacterium | reverse complement strand
TGATCCCGGCGGTGGATACGACGGCCAAGTAGGCGGCGAGGCGGCGAGAAGGACCCAGCAGCGGAGGACCAGGACAAGTAGCGAGGGGGCCCGTTCTGCACGGAGCCCCCTCGCCGTCTCGCACCTCGGACCTCGCCGTCTAGCGGCGGGCATCCTCCTCGAACGGCTTCGCTTCCCCGCGCTCGGTGCTCCGGCCCTGTTCGTACCAGCGGCGGGTGATCTCGCCGGCGAGGTCGCGGTTGCCGAGGCCGAAGGCGAGGCCGGCGGCGAGGGCGACGGCGCCGAGGATCAGGGTGAACGCGGTGGTGACGATCTCTTCGGCAACGCCGACCTGCTGGATCGCCATGAAGACGGCGATGAGCACCACGGCGGCCTTGGCGAGCTTGGCGAGGGTGGTGACGCCTTCGACGGCGCCGGCGGAGGCGAGGATCAACCCGCGCACGAATTCGCCGAGGATGATGCCGAGGATGATGATGACGATCCCGGCGACGAGGGTCGGGATGAAACCGAGCATCATCTCGAACATCTGGCTGATGCTCTCGAGGCCGAGGGCGGCGCTGGAGAGGAGGATCACCATCAGCATCACCAGCCAGAAGATGAGGCGGCCCACCGCCCGCACCGGATCGACGCCGCGTCCGGCGGCGCGCCCGATGGAGGCGCTGAGCCCGCTCCGTTCCGCCGCGCGATTGAAGTCGAGCTTGTCGAGCGCGCCGTCGATGAACCGTTCCACCTGGCGGGCCAGCAGGTACCCGGCGGCCAGGATCACGAGGGCGACGATGAGCGCGGGGAGGATCCCGCCCAGGGAGTCGAAGGTCTGGCGCAGACGTTCCAGGAGTTCGGTCATGGCGTCACCTCGATGGCGATCTTGCCCGCCTGCGCTCCGGAATGGAGCCGGCGGAAGGCGTCGATGGCGCGGTCGAGCGGCACCGTGGTGTCGATGACCGGCCGAAGCAGTCCCTGCTGGGCGAGCGCCGCGACGGCACGATACTCGGATCGTCCGCCCATCGTGGAGCCGAGGATGGACCACTGGTGCCAGAAGAGCCGGCGCACGTCCAGCCCCACCATCGGCCCCGTGGTCGCCCCGCAGGTGACGAGCCGCCCCCCGCGGGCCAGGCAGCGGAGCGAGAGCGGCCACGTCTTTTCGCCGACGCTGTCCACCACCACCTGGGCGCCGCGGCGGCCGGTGATCCGGCGGACCTCCGCCACCACATCCTCGTTGACATGGTCCACCACGTGATCGGCGCCGAGCCGCCGGGCGAGTGCGCGCGTCTCGGCGCGCCCGCCCGTCGCGATCACTTCGGCGCCGAGGTGGTGGGCGACCTGGATCGCCGCCTGCGAGACCCCGCCGCCGGATCCCCAGACGAGCACCGTCTCGTTCGGCGCGAGCCGGGCGCGGGTCGTGAGCATGCGCCACGCCGTGAGCGTCGCCAGGGGAAAGGCCGCCGCCTCCGCCCAGCTCATGGCATCGGGCACGTGCGCCGCGTTGACGGCGGGCACGACCACGTACTCCGCGATGGTCCCGCTCCGGTGCTCCCCGAAGATCGCATACCGCTCGCAGAGCGAGTGCTCGCCCCGCCGGCAGGCGCCGCACTCGCCGCAGGAGATCCCCGGGTTGAGCATCACGCGATCGCCCACCTGGAACGCGGTCACTTCGCGCCCCACGGCGTCGATGATCCCGGCGCCGTCGGAGCCGACGATGTGCGGAAAGGGCAGGATGAACTTCGGCAGCCCCTGCGCCACGAAGATGTCGAGCCGGTTGATGGCGGCCGCCGCCATGCGAACCCGGATCTCGTCCGGCGCCGTGATGAGCGGCTCGGGGACATCGGCCACCGCGAGATGCTCGAGTCCCCCGAGCGCAGTGAGCGTCAGTGCGCGCATCAGAATGACGGGGTGGCGATCCGCTCGTCGGGGAGGAGACGGACGGCCACCGGCGCCACCTCCGCGCCCAGCCCGTGGATCACCAGCCGGTACTCGATGCGCGAGCCGGTGCGATCGAGCATCCGGCCCGTCACGAAGGCGATCCGGCTCCCATCGCGTGCCACCGCGAGGGACACGATCGGGTCGGGCGATTCGACGATCGGAACCGCACCGCTCGCGCCGAGCCGCATGACGGCCGAGCCCCCGCGCGGGCGGTCGGTGACGTAGAGCAGGTCTCCGCTGGGGAGGAAGCGGGGCGACTGTTCCCGCGCCGGCGAGGTCGTGAGACGCTCGGCGTTCCCTCCGTCGATTCCCATCCGGTAGATCTCGAAGTTGCCGTCCCGCGCGCTCGCAAAGGCAATCGTCCGGCCATCGGGCGATACCGACGGCGACTGGTTGCCGCCGGGTGACGCGGCCAGGATCCGGAGGTCGCTGCCGTCCACGTTCACGCTCGCGATCTCCGTGCCGCCGCCGCGGGAGCGGGAGTACACGATCCGGCGGCCGTCCGGCGCCCAGGCGGGCTCACCGCCACCGGCCGAGTCGGTGGTGAGTCGCTCGATCCCCGTGCCGTCGGCGTTCATGAGGTAGAGATCGAACCGGCCGGCGCGACTCGAGCTGAACGCGATGCGCGTGCGATCGGGCGAAAACGCGGCGTGCAGGTTCGTCGCGCCGTCGGCGAGCACCGGATGCAGCGAGTCGCTCCCGAAGCGGAGCTGGTGGATCCCGAAGGCCTGCGGGTTGGCGCCGCCCCGATTGGAGGAGAGGAGCAGGTCCCCCACGACGAAGACCGCCGCGGAATCGCGGGTTCCCCAGGGCGTAGCGGCGGTGATCGTCGCGCGTCCCACGCGGCGGGCCTCGATCGTGCCGTCGGCCGCGACCGTGACTGCGGGACCCGAGGCACTCCAGGTGAGCTGGCCGGCGGCGGGAATGGCGGCGCCGGCCTCATCCACCAGCTCCGCGCCGATCCGGGCCCGTTGGCCGGGCGCGAGCGCCAGGCGCCGCCGCTCGAGCACGACGCCGGCCGGCACCACCTCGATCTGCCAGGTCACCGGCTGGAACCCGTCGAGGTGCGCCGAAAGCGTCGTCGCGCCCGGCCGCCGCCCGGTCAGCATCCCGGTCTCCGGAACGAACGACGCGATGCCGCTGTCGGCGAGCGCCCACCGGACGACCGCGCCCTCGATCGGCGTCGAGTCGGCGGCCTCGGCGCGAGCCTGGAACCGACGCGCGCCGCCGACCGGCACACGCACCGGCCCCGCGCTCGCGCGCGGAATGATCGTGAAGGCATGCACCGGGGGATGCACCGAGATCCGGACGCGGCCCGTCATGCCGTACCCGGAGACGGCGACCTCCGCCTGCCCGGGGGCGACGCCGACGGCCTCGCCCGATGATCCCACCCGCACGATCGTCGTGTCGGAGGAACGCCACGTGAGCCCGGCACCGAGGCGGCGTCCGCCCTGCGCCGGAACGCTGGCGGAGAGCGTGTCCATCCCGCCGGGCGCGAGCGACTTGTGCTCGAGGGTCGTGAACACGGCGGTATCGACGGTGACGAGGACGGTGTCCCGGAGGCCCCCGGCCATGGCCGCCTCGATGATGGTCTGGCCGGGCGCCACGCCCACCACGAGCCCGTCACGGTCCACCGCCGCCGTCCGGGAATCGAGGGATTTCCAGGAGATCCGGGGAGCGGCCACCTGGGTGCCGTCATCCCGGAGGGCGCGGGGGACGAGCCGCACCGGCTCCAGGGGGAGGAGGGAGACCATCCGCGGCTCCACCCGGAGGGAGGAGGCGGCGAGGACGGGGGGAGTACCCCCCGTGACGGTGACGGTGGCTGCGGCGCTCCGTCCCCCGGCGCTCGCCTGGATCCGGGCGACGCCGCTGGCGACGGCCATGACCGTACCCTGCGGCGACACCGTCGCGACGGTCGAATCCGAGGTTGTGAAGGCAAAGACTGCCGAATTGACCAGGTTTCCCTGCCGATCGTACGCCGCCGCATACAGCGCCCGCTGCTTCCCCGCCTCCAGCGTGAACTGGTCCGGGGTGACCTGGATTTCGACGACCTGGGCACCGAGGAGGGCGGGAGAGGCGAGGAGGAGCGCCAGCGTTGCGCCCGCACGGGTGGTGCTCCGGGCCGCTTTCGGGGGCCGGATCGGCATCGTCGCCTTCCTGGACAGAGGGGAACCGGGAAAGAACCTTGCACAACCGTCGCGGATGTGCAAGTTATATCCGTTCAACACGTTCACAGGGCCTCGGGGCCTGTACCGGCGGCGGGTAGCGCCGCGCTGCGAGCAAGGAGCTCCAATGTCCGGGCTAGATGATATGGAGACCGGCTGGACGAGTGGTGGGTGGATGGAAGATACGCCCATGAGTGAGCCGTTGCCGCCGCCGGCCCC
>DASTYH010000171.1:0-12102 GCA_035765075.1 Gemmatimonadales bacterium | reverse complement strand
GCCAAGGAATTCGTCTTCGCCGTACCCCAGTACGCGCGCCACCCCCTCATTCCAGCTCTGCGGGCGCCCCTCCCGGTCGAGGCGGAAGATGGCATAGTCCTGGACCTGCTCCACGAGCGTCCGGTACTCCTGGGCCACCTCCCGCGCTCGTGCCGCCTCCTGGGTGGCGCGTTCCCGCTCCCGCTCCACTTCGACGGTCCGGTCGCGGACCCGCTCCTCGAGCTGCCCGCGCTCCGCCACGAGCGAGGCCTCCACGCCGATCCGCTCGTTGAGGAACCGGACGAGTGCGATGGCGAGGGCACCGAGGAGGAGCAGCGCCGACAGGGAGAGGAGCGCGATGGACCGGAGGGCCTCCCCGGAGCGCTGCGCCGCGATGCGGCGGGCTGCGCGCCCCGCCTCGGCCCGCTCGTCGCTCAGCGTGGACACGGTCTCCCGGAGGCTGTCGAGCAGCGTCCGGCCGCTCCCGCCCAGCACCGCCGCGCGCGCAGCCGGAATGCCGCCCGAGCGGTATGCGGCGAACACGGAATCGAGCTCCCGGATCTTCCGGTCCGCCAGGGTGTCGATCCGGGCGATCGTGGGAACGTCGTCGGCAAGGGGGGCGAGCCGCGCCCGATGCCCCGCCACGTCCTCCTTGGCCTTCTCGAAGGGCACGAGATAATCGTCGCGCTCGGTGAGGAGGTATCCCCGCAGGCCGGTCTCCGCCGCCTGGACACCGGTGAGCAGTCCTTCGAGCTCCGCAATGATGGTCTGGGAGGCGGGCACGCCGAGCCCGATGTTCACCAGCCGCTCGGTGTTCCGGTAGGCGAGGAGCACGACGGCCGCGAGCAGCCCGAGCGTCAGGACGAAGCCGAGGACGAGGCGGGTGCGGACCGGGAGGCTCATCGGGCGGGGCGCGCCGGGGATCTCATTCATGCAAAGTGGCCGGACGACCCTCCCGATGTCGAGTGGCCGCCGGAGCGGTCCCCGGGGACCATGTCATATTCCGGGGAGTCTCAACATTCCGGCCCCCGGACACGTAGCGAGAAGATGGTGCCGAACGCCGATCAGACCCTCCGGAGAGCAATGCCCATCTTCCACCGCACCAGTCGCCGCCGCCGCAGCCCTTCTGCACTCCTCCTCGCGGGATTCGCGTTTGCGGCCGCGTGCGGCGAAGAGCCGGCCTCCACACCGGGAGGAGCCCCCGGCCCCGCCGGCGACGCCCGGCCGGTGCCGGTCGAAGTGGCCACCGCCGAGCTGGGCTCGGCGGCGCGGAGCATCACCGCCACCGGCACGGTGCAGCCGATCCGGACGATCACGATCAACAGCCAGCTGGCCGGGGCGCTTCTCGAGGTGCTGGTCGAGGAAGGAACCCCGGTCCGGCCGGGCACGGTGCTCGCCCGCATCGACAGTCGCGAGCTCGAGGCGCAGCTGGCGAGCGCCGAGGCCGCGCTCGAGGTGGCCCGCCGCGCCGCGGAGCGCGCCGAACGGCTGCGGGACCAGGAGATCGTGACCGTCGCGGAATACGAGCGGGACCACGCGGCCTACGTGGCGGCGCTCGCAACCCGCGACCAGCTGCGGACTCGCGCGGGATATGCCACGGTACGATCGCCGATCACCGGCGTGGTCCTCGCCAAGCGGGTCGAGCGGGGCGATATCGTCGGCCCCCAGATGGAGCTCTTCACCGTTGGCGACCTTTCCACGCTTGTCGCGGTGGTCCCGGTCTCGGAGCTCGACGTCGCTTCGCTCGCCGTGGGCCATGAGGCCACCGTGGCCCTCGATGCGCTCCCGGGCAGGACGCTCACCGGTCGCATCCGCCGGATCTTCCCTTCGGCGGACACGGTCACGCGGCTCGTCCCGGTCGAGGTGGCGCTCACGGGCGAGTCGGCGCGGGAGGCCCGGCCCGGGTTCCTCGCCCGCATCACCTTCCAGCTCGAGCCGCGCACCGGGGTCCTGCTCGTCCCCGCGGGCGCCGTCCTCGATGCCGCCGGAGGCACCAGTCTCTTCACGGTGAGCGGCGGGCGCGCCGAACGCCGGACCGTCGAGCGGGGCGGGAATTACGCCGGCCGGGTGGAGATCACCAGCGGCCTCTCGGCGGGAGACACCGTGGTCGTATCCGGGGCCACGATGCTGCAGAACGGAGCGGCGGTGCGGCTCGTCACGGCCCCGCAGATCGAGCCGCCGCGCACCGAGCAGCAGGGTGGGCGCGCCGCGCCTCAGGGAGGGCGGCCGTGACCGCCCCCGGCCCGCGCCCCCGGCACAAGGGACTGCCGAGCTGGTCGATCCGCCGGCCCATCGGGACGCTGGTCCTGACCTCCGTAGTCCTCGTGCTCGGCGCCATTTTCGCCGCGCGGCTTCCCCTCGATCTCCTCCCCCGGATCGTCTATCCCCAGGTCCGCGTCGGGGTGAGCAACCCCGGCGTCGAGCCGGGGGTCCTGGAGGAAACGGTGGCGAAGCCGCTCGAGGCGGCACTGGCCACCACCGAGAACCTCATCCGGATGGAGACGGAGGTGCAGGAGGGGCGCGTCGGCGTCAACCTCCATTTCCGCTACGGCACCGACATCGACTTCGCCCTGCAGGACGCCTCCACCAACCTCGACCGCGCGCGCTCCCAGCTCCCCGAGGAGGCCGATCCCCCGACCGTCCGGAAGGCCGATCCCTCGCAGATTCCCGTCTACGAGGTGGCCTTCTCCTCGCCCGCGCGTGACCTGGTCGCGCTCCGCACCTGGATCGAGGACCGGCTCCGGCCGCAGCTCCTCACCGTCGAGGGGATCGCGTCGGTGGACGTCTCCGGCGGCCTCGTGCGCGAAGTGCAGGTGGTGCTCGACCAGGAGCGCCTGCAGTCGTACGGACTCACGGTCTCCGAGATCATCTCGGCGCTGCGCGCCGCCAATCAGGACGTTGCCGCCGGCCGGGTGGGCACGTACGAGCGCGAGCTCGTGGGAAAGACCGCCGGGAAGTTCCGGAGCGTGGACGACATCCGCGGGGTGCTCCTCGACGTCGGCGGCCGCCGCGTGCCGCTCGCCGAAGTGGCGACGGTGCGCGACACCCACCAGGAACAGCGGCTCTGGGCGCGACTCGACGGCGTTCCCGCCATCAAGGTCTCCCTGCGGAAACAGCCGGAGGCGAACACCGTGGTCGTGGCCGACGAGGTGGATGCGCGCCTCGCCTCGCTCGCGGAAAGCCGCTTCATCCCGGCGGACCTGGAATACCAGGTGATCCAGAACCAGGCCGAGTTCGTCCGCAACTCCGTCAACTCGGTGCGGGACGCGGCGCTGCTCGGCGCGGCGCTCGCCATGCTCGTGGTCCTCGTCTTCCTCCAGTCGCTCCGGAAGACCATCATCATCGGCACGGCGATCCCGATCGCGATCCTCGCCACGTTCGTCCTGATGGGCCTCGCCGACCTCACCCTCAACATCATGTCGCTGGGCGGGCTCGCCCTCGGCGTCGGCATGCTGGTGGACAACTCCATCGTCATGCTGGAGAACATCTTCCGGAAGCGGGACGAGGGGATCACCGATCCGGTGGAGGCGGCACACGAGGGGGCCGCCGAGGTCCAGAGCGCCGTCGTCGCGTCCACCACGACCAACCTGGCGGCGGTGGTGCCGTTCCTCCTCATCAGCGGTCTCGCCGCCCTCATCTTCCGCGAGCTGATCCTCACCATCTCGTTCGCGATCTTCGCCTCGCTCGGCGTGGCCCTGACGCTGGTGCCGATGCTCTCGGCGCAGCTCGCGCGGGTGCGCTTCACCAGCGGGCTCGCCCGCACGCGCCCCATGCAGGCCTTCGACCACATGGTGGACCGCCTCCGCTCGGGCTATCGCAGCGTGGCCCGTCGCATGATCCCGCTCCGCTGGGCGGTCCTCGGCGTCGCGCTCCTCGCCCTCGCCGGCGCGGCGCTCCTCGCGCGCGGGCTCGGCAACGAGTTCCTTCCCCAGGTGGACGACGGCGGCGTGGGCGCGTTCATCTCGCTCCCGCCGGGGAGCACCCCCGAGCAGACCAATGCGCTGGCGCTCGAGCTCGAGGAAATGGTCCGGGAGATGCCTCACGTGCGGAGCGTGTTCGTCACCGCCGGGGGGTTCCTCTTCGGCGGCGCCACGGCGGACCGTTCCGGCCGGGGCTCGCTCGATATCCGCCTCGACCCGGCGAGCGAACGGGAGATGGGGGCCGACGAATGGGTGCGGACGCTCCAAACGCGCGTGGATGAGAGGGGCTTCCCCGGCGCGCGCGTCTTCATCCGGCCGCCGCGGATCCGCGGTCTCCGCACCTCGATCTCCGGCTCCGACATCGCGATCAACATCCAGGGAGACGAGCTCCCGCAGCTGCAGGAGATCGGCGAGGTCGTGATGGCGCGTCTCGAGGGGATCCCCGGCCTGGAGAACGTCGAGGCGTCCACCGAGGAGGCGAGTCCCCAGCTCTCGATCCGGCTGGACCGGGAGCGCGCCGGCTACCTGGGCCTCACCGTGGCGGAGGTGGGCCAGACGCTCCGCACCGCGCTCGACGGCACGATCGCCACGCGGTACACGGAGCGGAATCGCGAATACGATGTCCGGGTGATGCTCCCGCGCGACCGGTTCACCGGCCCGGAGGACCTGGCCGGCGTGGCGCTCTTCCCGGGCGGCGCCGGTCGCGCGCCGGTCTACCTCCGCGATGTCGCCGACGTCCGCACCACCCTCGGCCCCACCGAGATCCGGCGGGAGAACCAGAGCCGCGTGCTCCGCCTCACCGCCGACGTCATCACCGAGGTGGCGCCGGTCGGCGTGGTCAACGACTCCATCCGCGCGCGCCTGGCCGACCTCACCGTCCCCGAAGGGTACGGCATCATCCTCGGCGGGGAGGAGGAGGCGATCCGCGAGAACAACCGCCAGCTCACGATGGTGACGGTGCTCGCGGTGTTCCTCGTGTTCGTCGTGCTCGCGCTCCAGTACGAGAGCATCGTCAATCCGTTCGTGATCCTCCTTGCGATTCCGCTCTCCCTGATCGGCGTCGGCTTTGCGCTCTGGCTCAGCGGCACCCCGCTCAGCGCGCCGGTCCTGCTGGGCGTCATCCTGCTCGCCGGCATCGTCGTCAACAACGCCATCCTCCTCGTCGAGTACATCGAGGAGTACCGGCGCGAACGCGGGGCCTCGATGGAGGAGGCCGTCATCGACGCGGGGGCGGTGCGCCTGCGGCCCATCCTGATGACCAGCCTGACCACGGTGCTGGGGATGGCCCCGCTGGCGCTCGGTATCGGGGAGGGATCCGAGCTGATGCAGCCGCTCGCGATCGCGGTGGTGGGTGGGCTCTCCGTCTCGACGCTCCTCACGCTGTTCGTGGTGCCGAGCGCGTACATTATCGTGCACCACGGGGGTGACCAGGTGAAGGCGTGGCTCACCGGCAAGCCGGCGGCGGAGCCGATTCGCGCCGAGCGCATCGCGGAGGCCACGCCATCCGGCGATTGAGCGGGCGGGACGCGGGGCTCGTGCTGGGCCCTGCCCTCTTCGCGCTCGCGCGCCTCCTCCCCGCCCCCGCGGGAATGTCGGACCCCGCCTGGGCCACGGCGGCGGTGGCCCTGCTCCTCGCCGTCTGGTGGATGACCGAGGCGCTGCCGCTCGGGGCCACCTCGCTCCTTCCGCTCGTGCTCTTCCCCCTGCTCGGCATCAGCTCGGTCGAGGCGGCGGCGGCGCCGTATGCCAACCCCACCGTCTTTCTCTTCCTGGGCGGGTTCCTGATCGCCATCGCAGTCGAGCGCTCCGGCCTGCATCGCCGGGCCGCGCTCGCAATTCTCGGCCGGGTGGGGGCGCGGCCGGCAAATCTCGTGGCCGGTTTCATGGCCGCCACGGCGCTCCTCAGCATGTGGATCAGCAACACCGCCACCACGCTGATGATGCTCCCGATGGCGATGTCGGTGCTCGCGCTGGCTGGAGGCGAAGAAGGAGGCGCGCCGCCGGACCCGGCGCTCGGCCCCGCCGTGCTCCTGGGCGTGGCCTATGCGGCGAGCATCGGGGGGCTCGGGACGCTCATCGGAACGCCGCCGAACGCGCTGCTCGCGGCGTTTCTCTCCGAGCGCGTCGGATTCGAGATCGGGTTCGGGCGCTGGATGCTGATCGGCGTCCCGCTCGTGCTGATTTCGCTGCCGATCTGCTGGCTCATCCTCACGCGGATCGCGTGCCGGCTCGGCAATGCGCCCGTCGGAGGAATCGACGGGATCGCTGCCGCGCGGAGGGCACTCGGCCGGCCGAGCGGGGCGGAGCGGATGGTGGGATCGGTGATGGCGGGCGCGGCGCTCCTCTGGATGGTGCGGCCGCTGGTGGCGCGAGTGGTGCCGGGGCTGGATGATGCCACGATCGCCGTGGGGGGCGCGCTCCTGCTCTTCGCGCTCCCGGTCAACTGGCGGAAGCGGGAGTTCGCGCTCGACGGGGCGGACCTCGAACGGCTCCCCTGGTCGGTGCTCCTCCTCTTCGGCGGCGGACTCTCGCTCGCCGCCGCCATTCAGTCCTCGGGTCTCGCCGCGTGGATCGGCGCCGCGCTCGAGCGACTGGGAACCCTCCCGCTCCCGCTGCTGGTGCTCGGCGTCGTGGCCTCGGTGGTCTTTCTCTCCGAGCTCGCGAGCAACACCGCGGCAGCGGCCACCTTCCTTCCGATCGCCGGGGCACTGGCGGTGGGCATCGGGGCGAGCCCGCTCCTCCTCGTGGTGCCTGCGGCGCTCGCGGCGTCCTGCGGCTTCATGCTCCCGGTGGCGACGCCGCCGAACGCCATCGTCTACGGCACCGGGCGCGTGCCCCTGCAACGCATGCTGCGGGCGGGCCTGCTCCTCAATCTGGCGATGATCGCGATCGTGACGCTGGCCGCTTTCCTGCTGGTGCCGTCGGTCCTCGGGAGCGGGCCTGGTCCCGGCGCACCGTCAGCCGCTTCCCCTTGAGCTTCGTGGCGCGGAGCGCGGCGATCACCTGATCCGCCAGCTCCGCGGGAAGCTCGACGAGCGAGAACGAGTCGGCGATCTCGATCGCCCCGATCCCCCGCGCGTCGATGCCCGACTCGTTCGCGATGGCGCCGACCAGGTCGGCCGGTCGCATGTTGTTCTTCCGGCCCGCTCCCACATAGATCCGCACCATCCCGGCCCGCGCCTCCCGTGCCGGCGTGCCGCTCCGCCCCTTGCCCTCCGGCTTCGGCCTCCCGCGGGCGCGGCGCCCGTCGGCGGCTTCCGAGGAAGGGATCTCGTCGTCCTCATCGGCGTCGGACGCTCCGGCACTCCCGGCGTGGATCAGCTTCACCGCCGCGGCGGCGACATCCATCACATCGAATTCCCCGGCGAGTCCCTCGACGACCGATCGGTATCCATCGAGATCCCCGGCGAGGATCGCCTCGCGCAGCGACGCGCGCGTGAGCTCCAGGCGGCGGGCGCGGACGTCGAGCACCGTCGGCACGGTGGCGATCTGGATCCGCTGCCGCGTGTGCTGCTCGATGTTCCGGAGCAGCCGGTGCTCGCGCGGCTCGGCGAGCGTGATGGCCACACCCTCGCGCCCCGCCCGCCCCGTCCGGCCGATCCGGTGGACGTACGCGGCGGGCGAGGGCGGAACATCGAAGTTGACCACGTGCGTGAGCTGCTCGATGTCGAGCCCGCGCGCCGCCACGTCGGTGGCGATCAGGAGATCGATCGCTCCCGTCCGGGTCCGCTTCATCACCCGGTCCCGCTGCTCCTGAGTCATCCCGCCGTGCAGCGCCTCCGCCCGGTATCCCCGCGCCGAGAGGGTTTCGGCGAGCATGTCCACCTCGGTCCGCGTGCGGCAGAAGATCACGGCCAGCCCGGGCGCTTCGAGGTCCAGGACCCGCCCGAGCGCGGGCACCTTCTGGGCGCGCGCCACGATATACGCCGTCTGGCGGACGCGCGGCACCTCGCCGTGCGCGGCCTTTTCCCGGGCAATCTGCACGCGCACCGGGCGCCGGAGGTGGCGCTCCGCGATCGCCGCAATCCGGGACGGCATGGTGGCCGAGAAGAGCGCCGTCTGGCGCTCGGCGGGGGCCGCCTCGAGCAGCGCCTCGATCTCCTCGGCAAAGCCCATGTCGAGCATCTCGTCCGCCTCGTCGAGCACCACCGCCGAGAGCGCTGAGAAGTCGAGCGTGCCGCGGCGCAGGTGGTCCAGCGCGCGGCCCGGGGTGGCCACGACGACATGCACGCCCCGCCGGAGCGCCCGGATCTGCTGGTCGAACGCCTGCCCGCCATAGATCGGGACGACGCGCGCGTTCCGCGAGCGCCCGTACCGGTGGAACGCCTCCGCCACCTGCATGGCGAGCTCGCGCGTGGGCACGAGCACCACGATCGCCGGCCGCCCGGGCTGCGGCTCGTCGTCCGGGAGCGTCTGGATGAGGGGAAGCGCAAAGGCCGCCGTCTTGCCGGTGCCGGTGGCCGCCTGTCCGAGAAGGTCCCGCCCCTCGAGGAGCGGGGGGATGGCCTCGCGCTGGATGGGCGTGGGCTCTTCGTAGCCGAGCGCGGTGAGCGATTCGATCAGTGCGGATCCGAGCCCGAGCTCGGCGAAGGGAGACGTCATGCGGCTACTATATTCCCGGCGTGAGCGCGCACCGTGACGCAGACCACCCGGCCCGGTCGCTCGACCCGGCGGCGACCCTCGGCGGCCTGCGGCGCGCGCTCCTCGTGCTGCTCCTGGTCGGGCTGGTGGGCACCGCGCTCGAGCTGCTGCTCATGGAGCACATCGGCGACTGGTGGCAGCGCATTCCGCTGCTGCTGATCGGCGCGGCGCTGCTGGTCCTCGTCTGGTACGGCATCGGCAGGGCTCCCGCGAGCATCCAGGCCCTCCGCATCGTGATGCTCCTCTTCCTCGCGAGCGCCGCCGGCGGAGTGGTGCTGCACACTAACGGGAACCGCGAGTTCGCGCTCGAAACCACGCCGACGCTCGCCGGCCGGGAGATGATCGTGGAAATGCTGACGGGGGCGTTTCCAGCGCTCGCTCCCGGCAGCATGGCCCTCCTCGGACTGCTCGGTCTTCTCTTTACCTGGCGCCACCCCGCGATCACTTCCCGCTGAGGAACGCCGCCACATCGGCGGCAAAGCGCTCGGGCTGCTCCCAGTGCGGGGCATGTCCCGTCCCGGGATACTCGATCCGCCGAGCGTTGCCGAGCAGTTTCATGACCGCGTCCCGCTCCGGCGGAAGAAAGATCGCGTCCTTCCCGCCCCAGATCGCGAGCGTCGGGATCCCCTGCTCGGCAAGGCCGATGGCTGCCGGCGTTTCGAGCATCCCTGCAAGGAGCGCCTTCCAGACACGCGCGGTCAGGACCTTGCTCTCCTCCACGGCCCGGTCGATGAACCCCTCGGGGAGGGGGAGGCTGACCGTACTCTCCTGAAAGCTCCGCAGGAACTCGACCGGCACCGGATCGGTGAGCGAGTTCACCGCCGCCTCGAATTCCGCGGCGCCATCCATGTTTCCAAGGTTCACCGCCGAGCCCACGAGCACGAGCCGTGACACCCGCGCCGGCGCGGCGAGGGCCACCTGCTGCGCCACCAGGCTCCCCATCGAGTGCCCCAGGATCACCGCCCGCTCGATGCCCTTCCGGTCCAGGAGCGCGACGATGTCGGCGGCAAGGCTCGCAAGCGAGTAGCCCGATTCCGGCTGGTCCGAGCCGCCGTGGCCTCGCAGGTCCACCGCGATCAGGTGGTGGCGATCATCCAGGATGGGGAGGACGCGGCTGAAGGAGAACCAGGAGTCGCTGTAGCCGTGCAGGAGCACGATCGTCTCGCCGCGCCCAATTCCCTGCTCGACATAGCGGAGCCGGACGCCGGTGGGAAGCGTGGCGAACTCGAAGGTCGTTCCCTCCGGAGCCGCGGCCGTGGCCGCGACGGAGCGGGGAGCCTGAGCCGCCGCCGCCAGCGGGAGCGCGGCGGCGGCAAGGCCGAGGGGAACGAGCGTGCGGAGATCGAAGGGGTAGCGCATGGGGCTGACTCCTGGCCGGGAACAGGGGTGGACGCTCCCCTCCCATGGCGCAGCGCGCGCCGCCATCCCGACATCGTCAGTCCCCAAAAGCCGGAACCCCGCCGCGATGGTCGCGGCGGGGTCGGTTGGCATTCGAGCTCGAGGCGAGCGCCTCGCTCGGATCGATCTAGGCCTGGAGAGCCAGGCGATCGCTTGCCCTGTTCGAGCTCGGGATGCAACTCTCACTAGACAATGGATCACCTCCTTCGTTGCGGTGGAACATCGGGCGGAACACTCGGCGGGAAATATCGCAGGCGGAGGGCCGGGGCGGTAGCGGTCGGCGGCGTCGATCTTGACAAATATTTTTGTCGAGCGTATCCTCGGCTCGTGCAGCCCGCCCTTGCCCTCATCGACCGGCCCGAAGCAGCCGCTTCCCTCCTCGACCGGACGCGGCTCGCCCTCCTCGAGGAGCTGCGAGAGCCGGCCTCCGCCGCGGAAGCGGCCCGGCGCCTCGGCCTTCCCCGTCAGCGGATCGGCTACCACATCCGCGAGCTCCGGAAGCAGGGGCTCCTCGAGGAGGTCGGCACTCGGCGGAAGGGCACCGCCACCGAGCGGCTCGTCCGGACCACCGCCCGGCACTATCTCATCGCGCCACAGGTCCTCGGCGCCCTCGGTGCCGACCCCGCCGAGGTGCGGGACCGGCTCTCGAGCTCGTACCTCGTGGCGGTCGCCGCCGATGCCATCCGGACGGTGGCGGATCTCCGCGCCGGCGCCGAACGCGCCGGGAAGAAGGTGCCCACGCTCACCCTCCAGGTGGACGTCCGCTTCGCCGGCGCCGAGCAGCAGCACGCCTTTGCCGCCGAGCTGGCCGATGCCGTGGCCCGGCTCGTCCGGCAGTACCATGAGCCCGCGGCGTCCGCGGGCCGCACCTTCCGCTTTGCGGTGCTGGGGCATCCGCGGGCGGACGCACCGTAAACCGTCGCTGGACTCGACAGGAGCAGCCAATGCGCAGGGAACTCTCGACGCTCGTTCTCCTCGCCGCGGTCGCGGCACCCGCGGCGGGACAGGGGCCGGCAAACGAGGAACAGCGGCAGAAGATGCAGGCCATGATGGCCGCGATGCAGCCGGGTCCGGAGCATGCGCGACTCGCCCGGCTCGCCGGCACGTTCGACGTCGAGATCACGATGTGGAGCGGCCCCGGCGGCGACTCGATGAAGGCCGCTGCCGTGGCGGAGAACCGGATGATCCTGGGCGGACGATTCCTGGAGTCCCGCACGACGGGAGGCCAGCCGCCGATGCAGATCGAGTCGCTCTCGCTGCTGGGATTCGACCGCCGCCACGGGAAGTACACCTCGATCGGGCTCGACACCTGGGGTACGTACTACGTGACCGCCGCCGGCACGATGCGCGACAGCCTGGTCACGATGCACGGCACCGACGACGACCCGATCGCGGGCCATACGCAGGTCTATGACGTCAACCTCCGCTTCGTGGATGCGGACACCTACATCACCGACGTGACCTTCACCGACGAGGTGCACTCGCGCGGCAAGGGCCCGTTCAAGGCGTTCGAGGCGGTCCACCGCCGGAGGAAGTAGACATGGCGGACGAAACCCGGACCCTCGAGAAGGAGATCACGCTCGCCGCGCCGCCTGCGGCGGTCTGGCGCGCGCTCACCGAGGGCGAAGAGCTGCGCCGCTGGTTCCCGGTGGACGCCCGCGTCGACCCCGGCGTGGGGGGCAAGGTCTGGATCTCCTGGGGACCGGAGATGGCGTGGGAGTCCGCGATCGACATCTGGGAGCCGGGGCAGCACCTCCGGCTCTCGAATCCCGGCACGCCGGTTCCCTTTGCGGTGGACTACTACATCGAGGCGCGCGGCGACGTCACCGTCCTCCGGCTGGTGAACTCGGGCTTCGGGCCGGGCGCGGACTGGGACGACATGTATTTCGGGATGGACGGCGGGTGGAGCTACTTCCTCTACAACCTGCGGCACTATCTCGAGCGGCACCCGGGAAAGCCCCGGACCGTCCTCTTCCGGCGGACGAAGTCCTCGGCGCCGCGGGCCGGGATTGCGGCGGCGCTCGCGCGGCTCCTCGGCGCCGGCGACGTCTTTCCGGCGACGGGATCGGATGTCACGGTACCGCTCGGGGCAAAGCGGCTCGCCGGCCGCGTGGGGCTCTCGCTCCCCAACCACCTCGCCATCGTGGTGCCGGAGCTCGACGAC
>DASTYH010000170.1:0-3720 GCA_035765075.1 Gemmatimonadales bacterium | reverse complement strand
TGACTCCGATGTCACAACCGTTTGTTTGTTGTTGTTTCTGGTGGCTCCGAGAACTCTCCGCGCGCCGGGCCCCTCTGCGCCCTCTGCGCCTCTGCGGTCAACCACCACCTTCCATTGTTCGAGGGGCCGACGATGCATGCCACGCTGAATCCGCTGTTCGCGAAGGTCGAGTCGCAGCGGGTGGCGCTGATGGAGGAGCTCCGGCGGGAGCCGGTGGAGCTGATGACGTGGAAGCCGGCGCCGGAGAGCTGGTCCCTCACCGAGGTGGTGGAGCATCTCGTGATCGCCGAGGAGCGGGGGCTCCGCGGGCTCGAGCGGGAGCGGCCCGCAGCGCTCGGCAGCCGGTTCGCCGCATCCCTCAAGCTCCGGATTCTCACGCTCGCCGCCCCGACCCCGATCCGCGTGAAGGCGCCGTCGAAGGGACTCCTTCCCACCGGCATCGCCGAGTTTCCCGACCTCGCCATCCGCTGGGGGGAAGCGCGCTGCAAGCTCGCCGGCGTCCTCGACGCGATCGAGCCCGCCGCCCTCGCCGAGCGGCGCTGGAAGCACCCCGTCGCCGGCTGGCTCGACGCCCGGCAGTGGCTCGGCTTCATCCACGCCCACGTCGAGCATCACCGGCTGCAGATGGGGAGGATCAAAAAGGCGGTAGACGGTGGGCGGTAGACAGTAGACAGTAGGTGGTAGCCAGGGAGCTAGGTAGCTAGGTAGCTAGGTAGCGATATGGGTGAGTAGGTAGTCAGGTAGAAAGGGAAGCTGTCATCCCGAGCGCAGCGAGGGATCTGCTCCACTGTGCTCGATTCCCGTGGAGTAGATCCCTCGCTTCGCTCGGGATGACAGCACTCTTCCCCGCGGCAGGCCTTTCCCAGCTACCCAGCTACCTGGCTACCCAACGACCCTCCAGCAACAAGCAACCAGCGACCAGCAACCAGCAACCAGCGACCACACGTGACCCCCCGCACGACGGAGGGCGGTCAATTCGACTAGATTCCACCTGTCGCCGTGACGACTCACCTTGCGTCCCGGCCCCTGCCCCCCGTGTCGCGAGGTCCTGATGAGCCGTCTTGCCGTCCACCAGCATCGTGTCAGCCACCGCGGCCAGACCTTCCACTTCGTCGCCTACCAGGCCACCCCCGCGGACGCTGCCCGCGCCCGCGCCGCCGTCCCCGCCACCTGGTTCCTCATGGCCTCCGGCAAGCGCTGGGAAGTCATGCCCGAGATCGCCGAGCAGCAGGAGGCGGACCGGGAAGGGGAGTTCATGCGGTGGCTGGATGCGAATGTGTTCGGGGCGGAGGGGAAGGTCGGGTAGGGTGGTACCTTGGGTAGCTGGGTAGCTGGGTAGCTGGGTAGCTGGGTCGCAATCCTGTCATTCAGAGCGCAGCGAGGGACCTGCTCACCCGGCATCGACCACGGTGGAGCAGGTCCCTCGCTTCGCTCGGGATGACACGCCATTCTAACGCCCCACGCCCCCATTCCGCACGCTCCGTCCTGCGCCCCGCGCCCCGCGTCCCGCGCCCTCCCGACCCACCTACTTCCCTACCTAGCTACCTCTCTACCTAGCTACCTCTCTACCTACCTCCCTGGCTACCAGCGCCCAGCCGCCAGCCTCCCGCGACCATCAACAGGAACGCGTACTTGAACGCCACCTCCCGCAGGTAATCGTACCGTCCCGACGCGCCGCTGTGGCCGGCGCCCATGTTGGTGCGGAGCAGGATGGGGTTCGTGTCGGTCTTCGTGGCGCGGAGCCGGGCGACCCACTTGGCGGGCTCCCAGTAGGCGACGCGCGGATCGTTGAGGCCGGTGGTGACGAGCATCGGCGGATACGGCTGGGGGACGACGTTGTCGTACGGCGAGTACGAGCGGATGTACTCGTAGTACCGGGGATCGTTGGGGTTCCCCCACTCCTCGTACTCGATCACCGTGAGCGGAATCGTCTCGTCGAGCATCGTGGTCAGCACGTCCACGAAGGGCACCTCGGCGATCACCCCCGCGAAGAGGTCGGGGCGCATGTTGGTCACCGCCCCCATCAGGAGCCCGCCGGCGCTCCCGCCGTTGATGACGAGCCGGTCCGGGGCGGTGTAGCCGGCGGCGATCAGGTGCTCCGCCGCGGCGATGAAGTCGGTGAAGGTGTTCCGCTTCCGGAGGAGCTTCCCGTCCTCGTACCAGGGGCGGCCCATCTCCTCGCCGCCCCGGACGTGGGCGATGGCGATCACGACGCCGCGGTCGAGGAGACTGATCGCGTTCGACGAGAACGTCGGATCTGAATTGACGCCGTACGATCCGTATCCCTGCAGCAGCAAGGGCCGGCCCCCGCGCCGGCCCGCTCCGGGCACGGCACCCACCACGCCGCCCTCGGCCACGGACGGACGCGGGGGCCCGCCCCGGCCGTCGTCGAGGCGATACACGATCGACAGCGGGATCCGCGTCCCGTCGGGCGCGGTGGCGAAGGCGCGCTCCGTCCGGTAGCGCGAGGGGTCGTACCCGCCGAGCACCGGCTGGCGCTTCCGGAGGGTCCAGGAGCGGTCGCGCATCCCGTAGTCCACCACGGAGACCGGCGTCACCTGCGAGGTGTAGACGAGCCGGAGGACGTCGGTGTCGAACTCGGGGTTCCGCGCCGGCTCGACGCTGTACACCTCTTCCGCGAAGGCGATGCGGTGCTCCGAACCGGTGGCGAGGTCGCGGATGCGGACGTGCGGGGTCGCCTCCTCGCGCTCGTAGATCACGAGGTGGTCGCGGAAGGCGTCCACGCCGTCGAGCTTCACCCGGTCGCGGTGGGGGATGATCGTCCGCCACTCGGACTTCGAGGTGGCGGTGAGCGGCGCCTCCGCCAGGCGGAAGTTGACGGCGCCGTCGTTGGTGAGAATGAAGAAGCGCTCCCCGTGGTGCTCGACGCCGTACTCCACGTTCGGCTCGCGCGGGGCGAGGAGGCGCAGGGCGTCGAAGGGCCGACCCGCCTCGAGGACGCGCACCTCGGACGACGAGTGGCTGCTCGCGTGCACCAGGATGAAGCGGCGGCTTCGCGTCTTCTCGATGGAGACGATGAAGCGCCCGTCGTCCTCCTGGAAGATGACGCGGTCCTCTTCCACCGAGCGCCCCAGCGCGTGCCGGTGCAGCCGGAACGGCCGCTCCGCCTCGTCCGCCGTGACGTAGAAGAGCACCCCCCGTCCTCGCTCCACTCGACGCCGTAGGTGACCGGGGTGATCCGCTCCGGAAGGAGCTCGCCGGTGGCGAGGTCCTTCACGAAGAGCTCGTAGCGCTCGTCGCCGCTCAGGTCCACCGCGTAGGCCAGGAGCCGGTGGTCGGGGCTCGGCCGGAACGCGCCGAGACGGAAGTAGGGGCTCCCGCCAGCGAGGAGGTTCTGGTCGAGGAGCACCTCTTCGGGGGAATCGGGCCGGTCGGCGCGGCGGCAGTGGATCGGGTACTGCTTCCCCTCCTCGGTCCGCGCGTAGTAGAGCCAGCCGTCCATCCGCTCCGGCACCGAGAGATCGGTCTCCTGGATCCGCGCCAGCATCTCCCGGTAGAGCGTCTCCTGGAGGGGCAACGTCGGCGCCATCTGCGCGTCGGTCCAGGCGTTCTCCGCCCTGAGGTACTCCAGCACCTCGGGGTTCTCCCGCTCCCGGAGCCAGAACCAGTCGTCCCGCCGCACATCGCCGTGGATCGAGAGAATGCGCGGACGGCGGGGCGCCGCCGGCGGCGCCCCGCCGTCCGCGCATTCTCTCGATC
>DASTYH010000169.1:0-4317 GCA_035765075.1 Gemmatimonadales bacterium | reverse complement strand
GGCGTGATCGACGCCGTCGATGTGCTCGCCGGATTTCTCGCCGCCACGGTCCGGGTGGCTACCCCACTCCTGCTTGCCGCCACGGGGGAGACGCTCGCCGAACGCTCCGGGGTCCTCAACCTCGGCATCGAGGGCTCGATGCTGGCCGGCGCCCTTGCCGCCGCCATTGCGGCAACGGGGGGCACTCCCTGGTCGGGCCTTCTCGCCGCGCTCCTCGCCGGCGCCGCCCTCGCCGCGGTCTTTGCCCTTGTCACCGTGCACGCGGGAGCGGACCAGATCATCGCCGGCACGGCCATCACGCTCGGCTCCGTCGGGCTCACCGGCGCCATCTACCGCGCCGTGTTCGGCGCGACGGGCGCGGGCCTCTCGGTCCCGACCTTTCATCCTCTCGAGATACCCGGCCTCTCCCGCCTCCCCGTGATCGGGCCGGCGTTCTTTGTGCAGCCGGCCACGACGTACCTGGCGCTGGCGATCGTCCCCCTGCTCTGGTGGTTCCTCTTCCGCACGCGCCCGGGCCTGGCGCTGCGGGCGGCAGGAGAGAGCGCGGAGGGGGCGCGGGGAGCAGGTGTGCGGGTGCGCGCGGCACGGACGCTCGCCGTCGTCGTGGGCGGCGCGCTGGCGGGGGCGGCGGGCGCGACGCTGGTGCTGGCCCAGGTCGGCACCTTCGCCGAGCGGATGACGGCCGGCCGAGGGTTCATTGCGATCGCGATCGTGGTGCTCGGGAGGTGGCAGCCGGTCGGCGTCCTCCTGGCGGCCGGGCTCTTCGGCGCGGCCACGGCGCTCCAGTTCCTGGTGCAGGCGGCGGGAATCGGAATCCCCTATCAGCTCGTATTGATGCTGCCCTACGCTCTCGCGCTTCTCGGACTGGCGGGGGCGGTTGGTCGGGTGCGCGCCCCGCGCGATCTCGCGCGGACCGATGTCATGTCGTGACCGGCTTCCCGGCTGCGCCTCGAAGAGAGACTCCAGCGAGGAATCCCATGCGATCCACACTCCTCATCGCCACGACGATATCTGCGTCCCCACTGCTGGCCCAGGCCGGCCAGGCGGGGCCGATCGATACGGCGCTGGCGCGCGAGTATTTCCAGGAGGCGCATGCCGCCGCGGCGCGCGACGGAGGCCGGCTCTGGGGGATTCCGCTCGACGGAACCCTCATGTTCGCCGAGCCGAAGGGGCGCACCGTCGTTGCCGAGCGGGGGGACACGGCGGGTCTTCTCACCCGCACGGGGGCGGTCTGGACCGGCACGATGCCGACCAACCGGAACGTGGCGAACACCGCGCAGGAGTGGGGCGGGGTGCTGTGGACCACGGTGGTGTGGCCGCCCCCGGCGGGAAGCGATGCCGAGGCGCGCGCACTCCGCGCCGAGCTCTTCGGGCACGAGCTGTGGCACGCGATCCAGGAGCGGATCGGGCTCCCGGGCGCCGACCCGCCGAACCCGCACCTCGAGAGGGCGGACGCCCGGACCTGGCTCCGGCTGGAAGGGCGGGCGCTGAACGCGGCGCTCGCATCGACGGGCGCGGCGCGGCGGCAGGCCATCGAGGATGCACTCCGCTTCCGCGCGCTCCGGCATGAACGCTTTCCCGGCGCCGCGGAGTCGGAGCGCGCGCTGGAGCGGCACGAGGGGATGGCGAGCTACACGGGCATCCGGGTATCGGGGCGAGACAGTGCGGGAATGATCGATCGTGCCCGGCAGAAGCTGGCCGAGTTGGACGCCGCCGAGCACTACGCCCGCTCGTTCGCGTACGCCACCGGGCCCGCGCTCGGGCTCCTGCTCGACGGCGCCCTCTCCGACTGGCGGACGCGGCTGGGAGGGGGAAAGGGGCCGGCGGATCTTCTCGTGGAGGCGTACCCCGTGCGGGGAGTGGATGCCGAGCGACGGGGAGACGCCTATGGTCTCGGTGCGGTGCGCGCCGCGGAGCAGGAGCGCGAAGCGCGGCGTGAAGCGCGGCTCGCGCAGCTCTCCGCCGCGCTCCTCGAGGGACCGGTAATCGAGCTCCCGTTCGGCCAGGTGCAGCTGCAGATCGACCCGAACGGCGCCGAGCCGCTCCGCGAGGCCGGAACGGTCTACGTGACGCTCCGGGTCTCCGATCGGTGGGGGGTGCTCGACGTCAAGGGAGGAACCGCGCTCGTGGCGGGCAACTTCTCGAGCGTGCGGATACCGAGACCGGAGGGGGCGCAGGCGGGATCGAGCGGTTTGCTCCGGGGCGACGGCTGGACCCTCACGCTTGCCGAGGGCTATGCCCTCAGCGCCGGAGCGCGTGCCGGCGACCTGACTGCAGTGCGGCGTTGAGCTCGATGCGGGCCTGCTCGATGATCCCGCGGACCTGATCGCGGAGGCGCCCCGCATCCTCCACGGTGAGGCCGCTCGTCTCGATGGGATCGAGAATGTGCACTTCGGCGCGGGCGGGGCGCATGATGAATCCCCGCTTGGGGAGCGCGGTCCGGGTGCCCGCAACCACGAGCGGCAGCACCGGCACACCCGCCTCGATCGCCAGCCGAAACGCGCCGTCCTTGAAGGGGAGGAGATCGCCCCGCGGCGATCGGGTGCCCTCCGGGAAGATCATCACGGAGACGCGCTCCGCCAGCCGCTCCCGGCAGGCCCGCATCGCCTCGAGGGCGCTGGGGCCGAATCCCCGCTTCACGGGCACGTCACCCGCCAGCTGCATCATCCAGCCGATGACCGGTACCCGGAAGAGCTCCGCCTTGGACAGCCACTTCATCTCCCATGGGAGGTGGCTGATGAGAAGAATGTCGGTGAACGACTCGTGGTTCGAGACGACGACGAAGGGGCGGCGCGGATCGGCGGGAGGCGTCCCCGACCACCGGAAGCGCCAGATCGGATTGAGGGCCGCCGGGACGACGCCGACGAGGACCCGGAACGTCCGGCCGACGAGGTAGCGTCCGCGATCGAAGGGGGCGGTGACCAGACGGAGGATCGCCATGAGCGGAAGGCAGACCACGGCTGACACGGCCAGCACGAGCCAGGTCCAGATCGAGCTGACGGCGAGCCACAGTCGCTGCATGACACTCCACTGGTCAACGTGAGGCGGGAAACGTTAATTCACGAGGCGCCGGGGACAAGGCCCGGCCGCACCCGGAGCGTCCATGACCGAGCCTCGCCCGCAGGATCCCGTGCCCGATGATGGGAACGTCTTCACTCCCGATGCGCCCGCGTGGACGTTCGAGCCGGGCGCCGAGGAGGAGCCCGATGCGGGGAAGCTGGCCGACCTGATCGAGCGACCCGATGTCCGTACCATTGCGGTCGTCGGGCTCTTTGCGCTCGCGGTGGCCTACACACTCTTCTTCGCGCGCGCCTTCCTGCTTCCCGTGGCGGTGGCGGTCTTCCTCGATTTCCTGCTGGGCCCACCCGTCCGCTGGCTCCGGAAGCTCGGGATCGGCGAGCCGATCGGCGCCGCACTCGTCCTGCTGGCCGCACTGGCCGCGCTCGGAATCACCGTCTACCAGCTGGCCCCTGCCGCCGCCGAGTGGGTGCGCCGCGCGCCGGAGAGCTTTGCCGAGGCGCGCGACAAGTTCGAGGCGATCCGCGGGCCCGTGGCGGAAGTGACGCGGGCGGCGGAGCAGGTAGAGAACGTCACCGACGTGAGTCCGGGAGACTCGCCGCAGGTGGAGATCAAGGGGCCGACGCTTGCCGGGCGCATCTTCGGCGGCACGATGTCGATGTTCACCTTCTTCGCCGTCGTCCTCTTCACCACCTACTTCCTGCTGGCGGCGGGCGACCTCTTCCTCCAGAAGCTCATCAGGGTGCTGCCGCAGTTCCGCGACAAGAAGCGGGCCGTCTCGATCGCCCGGGAGATCGAGAGCCACATCTCGAGCTACATGATGACGGTGACGGCGATCAACATCGGCGTGGGGATCGTCACGGGCATCGCGATGAAGCTGTGCGGGCTCCCGAATCCGGTGCTCTGGGGTGTCGCCGCCGGGCTCCTCAACTTCATGCCGTACGTCGGCGCCTTCATCAACATCGGCATTCTCGCGCTCGCGGCACTGGTGAGCTTCGACACGCTCGGCCAGGCCGCAGTCCCGCCGCTCGTCTTCTTCGGGATCAATCTGGTCGAGGGCAATCTCGTCACGCCGATGATCATCGGGCGGCGACTCAGCCTCAACACGGTCGCGCTCTTCATCGGAATGACGTTCTGGTGGTTCGTCTGGGGCATTCCCGGGGCCCTGATGGCGGTTCCCATGATGGCCACCATCAAGATCATCTGCGATCACTTCGATGCGCTGAAGCCGGTGGGGGAGTTTCTGGGGAAGTAGACGGTGGATGGCAGGCGGGAGGACGGGAGGACGGGAGGACGGAA
>DASTYH010000168.1:0-6656 GCA_035765075.1 Gemmatimonadales bacterium | reverse complement strand
ATCGGACCGCATCTCCAGCTCGTCCGGGACGGGGTCCACCACGAGCGCCACCGAGCTCGACGTGAGGAGCGGGCGCAGCATCCCCCGGACGGTCCCCAGCAGGTCCGCCACCATGAATGGGGCGATCCGGAGGACCGTCTTCCCCGCCTCGATCCGGGCGAGGTCGAGCAGGTCGTTCACCATCTCGGTCAGCGCCGACGCGGAGCTCCGGATCATGGTGACCTGTCGCTCCTGCTCCGGCGTCAGATCGCCGTCCATCCGCTCGAGGAGCAGCCGGGTCAGGTTGTGGATGGCGTTGAGCGGAGTGCGGAGCTCGTGGCTGATGCTCGACAGGAAGCTCGACTTGAGCTCCGACGCCCGGCCGAGCTGGAGCGCCCGTTCATCGAGCTCGGCGTACAGTGCGAGCACCCCGCGATTCGTCTCCGCCAGCTCGCCGTTCAGCCGCTCGATCTCCGCCTGGCGCGCGCGCAGCTCCTCGAGCGCACGGAGCAGCTCCTGGTTGCGCGATTCGAGCTCCGACAGCGGGTCGCGGGGCGCGCTTTCCGAGAGCCGGCGGGTGAGGTCCGCGCGCAGCGCGGGGGTGAGCCCCGGGAGATGGGGCACCGTCTTCATCAGCGTGACCGAGGTCCCGCGATCGGACGACTCGATGGCAAAGCGATCCATGAGCCGGCGCGCTCCCACGATGCCGAGCCCCATCCCGGTGGCGGACTCGTAGCGCCCCTCGAGCACCGCCCCGAGATCGGTGATGCCGGGACCCTGATCCGTAATCCGGATATCGAGCAGCGCCGGCGACCGGCCGCTCACCCGATATTCGGCGCGCCCGCCGCCGGCGTACTCGAAGGCGTTGCGCGCGATCTCCGAGACC
This sequence comes from Gemmatimonadales bacterium, assembly GCA_035765075.1. Taxonomy (GTDB): domain Bacteria; phylum Gemmatimonadota; class Gemmatimonadetes; order Gemmatimonadales; family GWC2-71-9; genus CAMLLJ01. Next base: position 5,791 of record DASTYH010000168.1, on the reverse strand, counting down.
GCCGTCGCGATCCGCGTCTGGTCCTGCGCGTCGAACCCGAGGAACCCGGCGAGCTCCCGCGCGCGCTGCCGCACGAGCACGACGTCCTGTTCGTGCCGGATCTCGAGCAGGAGAAGCGGAAGCTCGGCGGTCATGGCGGATCGCTCCCGATCGCGGCAGCGGGGCGCGCGCGCCGGTGCCGGCACGCCACGACGGTGGCGTCGTCCCTCCCGCGGGCAAAGTCGCGGTACAGGATGCCGGCGATGAGCGCCGGGTCGCGTCTCCCGAGCCCGGGGTAGGGATCGAGCTTCCAGTGCCGGGCGATCCCGTCGGAGTGCATCACGAGCGTGGTGTCATCGGTCCACGGATAGTCGAATGCCTGCACCCGGCGCGCCTGGTGTCCGACGATCCCGTTCTGGGACACGAGGTCCCTCGGCCGCTCTTCGCCGAGGAGCCGGCCCGCGATGTTCCCGAGACCGGCATACCGGAGTCTCCCCGATCCGGTGTCGATCTCGGCCACGGCCGCCGCCGCCCCCCGCGTGGCACGAAGGCCGGCGTGCAGCGCCTCGAGGATCTCGACCGGCGTGCGCCTCGCCTGCGCGTCGAAGAGCCGCATGGCGGCGGTGGCCGCTTCCGCAGCGCTCGGGCCGTGGCCGAGACCGTCCACGACGAGCACGACGGTACGCATCCCGCTCGTATGCATTGCCCAGCCGTCGCCCGCCACCGTTTCTCCCGCCACCGGGAGGCAGACGGCGCCGAATTCGGGCGACGGGTGCATGCGCGCGGGAGCCTCCCCCGACCAGAGGCGCGCGAGGACGGCCGTTCCCTGCCCCGGAACCGAGAGCATGTCGAAGGCGCTGGAGAGGCGCTGCGCGGCACCCAGCCCCGTCCCCATGCTCCCGCCGGTGGAGTAGCCGTCCCTGAGGCACTCGGCGACGTTCGCCACCCCGGCACCGCGGTCGAGACAGAGCACCTCGAGGCCGCGGGCGCCGCCACCCGGATCCGCCCGGATCGCGAGCTCGCCGCCGCCGCCGTACCGGACGGCGTTCGACACGATCTCCGACACGACGATCTCGAGGTTGGCGAGCTCCGCGTCGTCGAGTCCCGCCTCGACGCCGATCATCCGCGCGCGCCGCCGGGCCTCGCCGACGCGCGAGAGATCGGTCAGCCGCACCAGGGTGGACTGCGATGGATTCTCGCCCGGGACGACCCTAGCGCCAGCGAACGACTGAGACACGCGTGCCCTTTCCCGGCTCCGACCAGAGATCGAACTGGTTCATCAGCCGCCGTGCGCCGCTCAACCCGAGACCGAGGCCGCCGCCCGTCGTGTACCCGTCCCGCAATGCCAGCTCGATGTCGGGGATTCCCTTGCCCTGGTCCTCGAAGGTGAGACGGAGTCCCCGCCGGGCGCCCTCCGCCAGCACCTCGATCCGCGCCGTGCCGCCCCCGCCATGGTCGAGGGCGTTGCGGGCGAGCTCGCTCGCCGCCGTCACGATCTTCGTCTGATCCACGAGCGTGAACCCGATGTCGATCGCGCGGGCTCGTACCGTCTGCCGGACGACGACGACATCGTTCGAGCTGCGGACCGGAAGGAGCTCATCCCTGACGACCATCATCTCCGTCGTCGCTGGCGGAACGGGATCCTTCGACCACCGGCGCGGCATCGTCGAGCAGCGCGCGGAGCAGCGCCATCCCCCGCTCCACGTTGAGCGCGGTCCGCACTCCCGACAGGGTGAGCCCGAGCTCGACGAGCGTGATGGCCACCGCCGGCTGCATCCCCGTCACCACGGTCTGCGCGTCGAGCACGCGGGCCATCCCGGCGATGTTGGCGATGGTCCGCCCGATGAACGAATCCACCATTTCCAGCGCCGAGATGTCGATCAGCACGCCCCGCGCGTTGGTCCGGGCGATCCGCTCGGTGAGATCGGACTGCAGCTGCAGCACGAGGCGGTCGTGCATGTCCACCTGGATCGTCACCAGGAGGAACTCCCCCATCTTGAGGATCGGGATGCGGTCCATGGAGCGCCTACCGGGCGGGCAGCCGGGTCGGGCCGAGCGAATACCCGGTCCGCGCGAGCGCCATCCGGAACGCGTCCGCGAGCGTCGCCTTCGTCGCGATGTCGGCCAGGTCCACGCCCAGGTGCACGATCGTGGCGGCGATCTGCGGCCGGATCCCGCTGATGATGCAGTCGGCGCCCATCAGGCGCGCGGCGGTCACCGTCTTGATGAGGTGCTGGGCCACGAGCGTATCCACCGTCGGCACGCCGGTGATGTCGATGATGGCCACCTCGGCGCCGGTGTCCACGATCCGCTGGAGGAGCGCCTCCATGACCACCGGGGTTCGCGCGCTGTCGAGCGTCCCGATCATCGGGAGCGCCAGGATCCCGTCCCAGAGCTTCACCACCGGCGTCGAGAGCTCCATCATGTCCTGCTGCTGGCGCGCGATGAGGCGCTCGCGCGCCTCGATGGATGCCTCCACCGTGTGGAGCGCGAGCCGGTCGAGCAGCGTGGTCACCCCCCACAGCTCGTCCGCCAGCCGGCCCGGATCGCTGACCGTGCTCCGCAGTTTCCGGAACAGCGACTCCTTGAGGGAGAGAATGAACGTCGCCGTCTCGGTGGGCGTGAATCCCATCCCTCCCCGCGCCTCCGAAATCGACCGCAGCAGATCGCGCACGCCGCCCCAGGCCGGCTGCTCGGTGTCCCGGCTGCCGCTCCGCGACAGGGCGTCGGTGAGTGCCGCAAGGAACTCCCGGGACTGCGCCCGGAGATCGGCAGCGGTCATGAGGTCGGGCCGGAGCGTCGTCGCGCTCAACTGGTCCGCCACCCATGCCTCGAGTATGTCGGAGCCGTGCTGCTGCAGGGTGACGCTCAGGGCCGTGGAATCGCTGGGTGTCATCTCGGGTTGCCTCGAAGGGAACACCGGTTCGAAATTCGGACGCGGAGGGGCATCGAAGTTAGAACCGCGGAATGGCTTCGGCAACTTGATCGGGGCCGCGGAGGCGCCATGGGGAACGACTGGCTCGACCGGGATCTCTATCCCTTCGTGGGACGGGATGTCCCCCTGCCCGGGGGATCGCGGATGCACGTCCTGGACGCGGGGAGCGGCCCGCCCGTCCTCCTGGTTCACGGGACGCCCAGCTGGTCGTTCGAATGGCGGCACATCGTGGCCGGGCTCTCCAGCGGCTTCCGGTGCATCGCCCCCGATCACCTGGGGTTCGGCCTGTCGGACCGCCCCGCCGATGCGGACTACACCCCGGAGGCGCATGCCGACCGGCTCCGGGATCTCGTCGCGTCACTCGACGTGCGCGGGATCACCCTCGTGGTCCACGACTTCGGCGGACTGATCGGACTCCCGCTTGCGCTGGGGCCCGGCTCGCCCGTCCGCCGGCTCGTCGTCATCAACAGCTGGATGTGGAATCTCGGCGAGGATCCCCGCGTGGCGCGGATCGCCCGGCTCCTCGGCGGACGCGCAGGCCGCCTGGCCTACGAGCGCCTCAACCTCTCGCTCCGGGTCCTCATGCCGGGCGCGTACGCCGACCGGAAGAAGCTGACCCCGGCGATCCACCGGCACTACCTCGCGCCGTTCGCCGATCGCCGGAGCCGGGGACTCGTACTCTGGCCAATGGCGCGTGCCCTCCTCGGCTCTGCGGCGCACGCGAACCGCCTCTGGGAGTCGCGCTGGGCCCTGGCCGGAATACCCACGCTGATCATCTGGGGGACCCGGGACCCCGCGCTCGGCGCCCACCAGCTCCAGCGCTGGCGGGAGGCGCTTCCATCGGCCCGCGTGGTCGAGCTTCCGGTCGGGCACTGGCCGCACGAGGAGAGTCCGGAGGCGGTCCTCACCCCGCTTCGTGAGTTCCTCGAGGCGGAGGCCTGACGTCCGGGCGCACGGCATGCCGCTCCGGGCGAGTTAGACTTCGACATGAATCGCATTCTGCTCATTGCGTCCGGGCTCGCCTGCGTGGGCGTGTCGGCCTGCGCGACCGCGGGAAGGGGCCCCGGCGTGACGGCCGATCCCTGCCTCGTCGCGGAGGGAGCGACCGATGACTCGATCGACGTCCTCCTCCCGGCACTGCCATCGCCTGGGGACGCGCCGGCGGGTGCCGGCGCGGTCGAGCGCCTGGTATTCCGGCAGCTCTACGCCACCGTGCTTCGGGTGGACTGCACCGGCGCCCTCCGCCCGGGGCTCGCCGTGCGCTGGAGCGAGGACGATGGGGGACGGCTCTGGCGCCTGGAGCTCGACGATCGACGCTTTGCCGACGGTTCCCCGATCACGGCGCAGCACATCGTCACCCGGTGGGCCCGCGAGGGTCTTGCCGCGAAGCAGCCGTGGCTCACCCGGGTCGAGGCGCCGGGGCCGCGCACCATCGCGATCCGGTTCACCGAGCCGGGGCCGGGCTCGCTCGAGCGCCTCGCCGATCCCTCACTCGCCGTGGCGGGCGCGGAGGACGAGCACGGGTGGCCGTCGGCGAGCGGTGACTTCACCCTCGAGCATGCGACCGACTCGCTCCTCGTCATCGTGCCGCGCGAGGGACGGGCACCGGTCGTGCGCATTCACCGGTTCCCGAGCAGCGATGGGCGGGACCAGCTGGAGGCCGGGAGCGACCTGGTGGTGACACGCGACCCCCGGACCATCGAGTACGCGGAGCGCGTGCCGGCGCTCGCCGTGGTCCCGCTCCCCTGGGATCGGGCGTACTTCCTCGTCTCGCCCACGATCCCGCCGCTCGACCTCCCCTCGGACAGCGCGGACCGCGCCCGCTTCCGCGAGTCGCTCGCCCGCGACGCCGTGCAGGGCTCGGCGCGCGGCGCCGGGAGGGATCGCCTCCCCGCCCCGGATCCGGCGTGCCGCACCGGGTTTCCTGCCGCCGGCCGGCCCCGCAACCGGATCGTGTATCCGGCGGGAGACCTGACGGCGCAGCGGCTCGCCGAGCGCCTGGTGGCGGTTGCGCCGGCGCGGCTCACCGTCGCAGCGCTCCCGCCGGCGGAACTGGCCGAGTCGATGCGCACGGCGGGCGACATCGGTTTCGTCGTCCCTTTTGATCCCGGTCCGGCGGTGTCCTGCGGCGCGCTCCCGCCGCTTCCCGCAGGTGCCACGCTCGAACCGCTGGTGGAGACGCGCGCGCACCTGATCCTCCGGCGCGGCTCGGCGAACGTGACGGTAGACGCCGACGGAGTCCCGCGAGTCCGGCCGTAGGCGCGGCGACCCACGACCATGTCCTTTCGCGCCCGGCTCCTCATTGCGCTCCTCGCGGCGGCCCTCCTCCCCCTCGCGGCGCTCGCGATTGCGGTGCGGCGCGAGATGGCGCGGGTCGTGGCCACGGAGCAGGACGCCCGGACGGCGGAGGCAGTCGCGGCGATCGGTACGGGGCTCCACGAGGACCGCGTGCGCACGGCGGGACGGCTTCGCAGCCTGAAGGGAGAGCTGGCGGAGGACTCGCGCTTCAGGCTCGCGGTGTCGGTGGGGGACGCGCGGGCGCGCGCCTGGCTCCTGGACTACGCCGGCAGCGCCATGCGCGCCGCCGGACTCGATTTCCTGCAGATTCAGGACGCCGCGGGACGGGTGCTTTCCTCGGGGCACTTCCGGAACGAATACGACCGCGCGCTGCCGACGCCGGGCGGTGCGACCGGAGCGGGCTCGCTCTTCCTGGTTCGCACACCCACGGGGACGTTCCTCGCCCTCGGTACGAGCGATTCCTTCACGACGGGTGGGGCGACGTACACGATTGCGGGGGGCACGGCGCTCGACTCGGTCCGCCTCGCAGGCCTTTCCCGCGCTCCGGGGATCGAGGTGCTGATCATCCTTCCGGGCGAG
>DASTYH010000167.1:0-10926 GCA_035765075.1 Gemmatimonadales bacterium | reverse complement strand
ACGCACTGCCATCGCACCCTCGTGGCCGCGGCGCTTTCGTCACTCGAGCCGGTGCACATACGGCACCTCGCCCCGCATGCCGCCGGGTGAGCGGAGGAGGGGAGACCGCGCGCGCGATGTTCACGACGGTCTGGGAATACGACGTAGCCCCTGAGCTCAGCGGCCGGTTCGAGGCGGCGTACGGCCCCGAGGGGCCGTGGGTGGATCTCTTCCGGAGCGGTGCGGGGTACCTCGAGACCGTGCTGCTTCGCGACACCACGCGCCCCACCCGGTTCGTGACCCTCGACCGCTGGACGTCGCGCGCCGCCTACGAGGAGTTCCGGGTGCTCTTTGCCGCCGCCTACGCGGCGCTCGACGCCGACATGGGCGACCTTACGCTTGCCGAGCGACATCTCGGCAGCTTCTATGGCTGACGGGGAGGCACAACGCCGATGACGCTCCGCATCGTACTGGCGACGGTCCATCTGCTGGCACTCGGCATCGGGCTCGGTGCGGTATGGGCGCGCGCGCGCGCCCTGCGGGGCGCGGTGGGCCCGGGCGAGGTCCGCCGCGCGCTGACGGCGGACGCCTGGTGGGGAGTGGCCGCGGCGCTCTGGCTCACGACCGGGCTCTGGCGCCTCCTGGCGGGCACCGAGAAGGCCACGGACTACTACCTGGGCAATCACGCGTTCCTCGGCAAGCTCGGGCTCTTCGTGGTGATCCTGCTCCTCGAGATCAGGCCGATGCTCACGATGGCCCGCTGGCGGAAGGCGGTGGCGCGGGGAGAGATGCCCGGAACGGATGCGGCGCGTGGGATCTCGACGATCAGCACCATCGAAGCGATCATCGTCGTGGTGATGGTGGCGATGGCCGCGGTGATGGCGCGCGGACTCGGAAGCACCGATGGCTGAACTCAAGACGAAGCCCGGCGACGAGAGCGTCGACGCCTTCCTCGACGCGATTCCGGATGAAGGCCGGCGGGCCGACTGCCGTGCACTGGTCGCGATCATGCAGCAGATCACGGGCGAGCCCCCGGTGATGTGGGGGACGATGGTCGGCTTCGGGCGCTATCGCTATCGCTACGAGAGCGGACGCACGGGGGAGTGGTTCGTGACCGGATTTTCCCCCCGCAAGGGGGATCTCACCCTGTACCTCGGATGCCTCCCCGACGCCTCCGCCGCGGATCCTCTGCTGGCGGCCCTCGGTCGGCACACGCGGGGGAAGGGATGCCTCTATCTCCGCCGCCTTGCCGACGTGGATCCGATGGTGCTGCGGCAGGTCATTGCGCGAGGGGTGGAAGGGGTGCGGAATCTCGACGCGGATCGGGGAGGGAAGGCGTAGCGCCGTGGCGCTCTCTTCCCTCACGCGGCTCCGCCGCATCTGCCTCGACTTTCCCGAGGCGCACGAGGTCGAGGCCTGGGGCGAGCCGACCTTCCGGGTGAAGAACAAGCTGTTTGCGATGTTCGCCTCGGCGTCGAATCACCACGGAGCGGGCCGCGCGGCGGTGTGGTGCAAGGCGCCGCCCGGCGATCAGGAGCTCATGGTGCGCATGGCGCCGGACCGGTTCTTCGTGCCACCGTACGTCGGTCCGAGTGGCTGGGTTGGCATCTACCTCGATGCCGGCACCGACTGGCGCGAGTTGCGTGACCTGCTCGCGGAATCGTGGCGCATGACGGCTCCCCGTCGGCTGGTCACGCAGCTCGACGGCGGAAAGCGATAGAACCAGCCGAAGGAGGCTCCTCATGGGCAGGCGAGATCCCCGCGTCGACGCCTACATCGCGAAGTCCCGCGAGTTTGCCCGGCCGATCCTCACGCATATCCGGGAGGTGGTCCATACCGCCTGTCCCGAGGTCGAGGAGGCGATGAAGTGGAGCATGCCCCACTTCATGTATCACGGGATGCTCTGCGGCATGGCGGCGTTCAGGGAGCACTGCTCCCTCGGCTTCTGGAAGGCCGCGCTCATCATGAAGGAGGAGGCCCGGAGCCGGGATGCGATGGGGCAGTTCGGGTGCATCCGCTCCGTGGACGACCTGCCCTCCCGCGCCACGCTCACGCGCTACGTGAAGGCCGCGATGCGGCTCAACGAGTCCGGCGAGACGGTGCCGCGCCGGGCAAAGCCGCCGCGCCCCGTGCGGCTGCCCACCGAGCTGCGGGCCGCGCTCACGCGCCATCCGGAGGCGCGTGCGGCCTTCGAGCGCTTGAGCCCGAGCCACCGCCGGGAATATGCGGAGTGGATCCTCGAGGCGAAGCGGCCCGAAACCCGGGACCGTCGCGTCGCCACGGCGGTCGAGTGGATCGCCGAGGGGAAGTCCCGCAACTGGAAGTACGTTCGCTCCTGAGTCGCACCGGCGACGTGACGGACTTCGACGAAGCTCCCACCGGATTCCGCTGCCGGCGGGGCGTGCCCGGCGATGCGCCGGCGCTCGCCAGCTTCGCCGAGGCCATCTTCCGCGAGACCTTCGGTCCCGGCAACCGGCCCGACGACCTCGACGCCTACATCGCGACGGCATACGGGCCAGGGCGGCAGGAAGCGGAGCTTCGCGACCCTGCCATCGTGACGCTGCTCGCGGAGATGGAGGGAGCGCTGGCGGGATACGTCCAGCTCTCGGCTCGCCGGCAGCCCGAGGCGGCGACCTGGCCGGCGCCGGTGGAGATCATGCGCTTCTACGTGGACCGCCGGTGGCAGGGCCGCGGCGTCGCGCGCGCCCTCATGCTGGAGGCGCTGATGGAGGCGGTGCGGATGGGTGGCCGGACGGTCTGGCTCTGTGTCTGGGAGCACAATCCACGCGCCATCGCCTTTTACGCAAAGTGCGGCTTTGCCGATGTGGGCAGTGCGCCCTTCCAGCTCGGCGCGGACCGCCAGACCGACCGCATCATGGCGCGCTCGCTTGCCGGCGATGCGCCTGCGTCGACTACACTGCGTGGTGGGTGAATTGAATCGACGATCGAGATCGAGCGCCGCTCGGTGGCTTGCCCTGCTCATGCCGCTGTCCGCCGGGTGTGAAGCCAGGGCGCCGGGGGCGGAGGCGGCCCGCGCCGACGCGCCCTGCACGCCCCCCACCGTCTGGCCCCAGCTGCCCGCGGTCGAATCCATCATGGGGCGCAACGCTTCACCGGCAGACGCTGCCGCATCCCGTCTCAGGGACTCGCTCCCCGTGGACCCGTCGGTCGTCGTCCCCCAGTACGCCTTCGTGCGGAGCGAGGACGGCTCGCGCTGCGACCCGGCGATCGTGGTCGAGGCGCGGCGCGGTGTGTTCGTGTACTGGGGAGTCGACCTGACGAGCAGCGGCGAGGCCGCTCCCGAGCAGGTGGAGCTGCTCGGGACCGACCGCGCCACCGCTCACTGAGCGGCCGGCGCCGCTCCGGTGTTCAGGTAATGGAGCAGGCCGCCGCCGGCATTCCCGACCAGGAGGTCGATGTCGCCGTCGCCGTCGAGATCGCCGAACGCGGGAACGGTGAGCGGGGGCAGCTGGAGCTCGTGAGCCTCACGGACGAATTGTGGCACCGTCCGGCTCCCGCTGTTCCGGAGCACCACGGGTGATCCCGCTTCGGTCCCGATCACGAGGTCGAGGTCGCCGTCGCCGTCGAGATCGGCCAGCCGCGGCGCCGAGCGTCTCCCCTCCCGGATCCCCTCCCACTCGTCACTCACCAGCGTGAAGCGCGGTGCCGTCCGCCTCCCATCGTTCCGATAGAAGTTGATGGCCCCGGAGGCCTCGCCGATCATGAGGTCGAGGTCACCATCGCCATCGAGGTCACCGAGCGCCGGGCTCGCGTGACTCCCGCGCGTGAGCTGCACCAGCGCGGTGTCCGCCAGCACGAAGCGGAGTGTGCCTCGCTCCCCCTCGTTCCGGTAGAACCGAACCGCGTCCCGCCAGGTGCCGAGGACGAGGTCCGCGTCGCCGTCGCCGTCGAGGTCCCCCAGGGCCGGCGCGTAATGGTACCCGTCCGCCACGGGCAGCCGATCGGCGATCGTGAATGCCGGCGCCTTCGAGCTCCCGCGGTTCTCCAGGAAATAGAGGCTCGCCCGGTCGCCGTCCGGCTCGATCTTGTTGCCGACGAGGAGGTCGAGGTCCCCATCGCCGTCGAGATCGGCGAGGGCGGGACTCGTTTCGCTGCCGAAGTCGATCCCGTCGAGGAAGCGGGACTCGCGCACCGCGTACGTGCCGGGCGCCGTCTGCTCGAGGAGGTAGAGGTTGTCGCGCGAGGTGCGCGTGGGGTTGTACGCGCCGCCCAGCACCCCGACGAGGAAGTCGAGGTCGCCGTCGCCGTCGAGATCGCCGGGGGCCGGCGCGTTGTAGCCGCTCGTCCGGATCGGCGCACCCTGGGGGAAGGGAATCGGCTGCTCGCGCATCGAGGGCGCGCCACAGCCGCCCGAGTTGCGGATCCACAGGAGGCCCGGCTCGAAGAAATCTCCCCAGAGGATGTCGAGATCGCCGTCGCGGTCGAGGTCCACGAGCGCCATCGTATTGGCGCCGTGGAGGCTGGGCGCCGGAGTCGGGAGACCGGGGAGCGCCATCGGCGGCGGCCCGCCCGGCGCGGCATCGCCACCGAGAATCTGGATGTCCTCGAAGCGATCGGTCACGAAGCCGAAGCGCGGGGCGGAGCCCCGGATCTCCAGCAGCTCGAACCGGGTGATCGTCCCGTCCACGCGCCCGAGCATGAGGTCGAGGCGTCCGTTGCAGTCGAGGTCGGCGAGCTGTGGAATGTTCTGCCGGTCGGCAAAGATCGGCGCGCCCGCCATGTCGTACAGGGTGTCGGCCGCGAGCGTGTAGCGCGCGGCGGCGGGCGTGCCGTCGTTCCGGTACCAGCGGATGAAGCTGTAGGGGCTCTCGGCGAGGACATCCTGGTCGCCGTCCCCATCGAGGTCAACGAAGCGGCTCCAGTCGCCGACCTCGAGCCCCTGCCACTGGTCGCTGCGCCACGCCCACCGGCCGGTGCCCGCGGAGTCGATGCGCTCGAAGAACGTCATGCGCCCCGAATACTCCTGGACGAAGAGGTCCAGGTCGCCATCGGCGTCGATGTCCACCAGCTGGGGGCGCGGTCGGTCGAGACCGCCGAGGAAGGGAAGCGCGAACGTGCGGCCGGCGGAGTCGGTCGCGGGGATGGCGGTGAGCTGCCGCTCGAGCCCGGCGAGAAGCCCGCCCCGCATCGGCCGCGGGCTCTGGGCCGGGAGTGGAGCGCAGCCGAGGGTGAGCAGAACGAGGGCGCCCGCGCGCGCCCCGTTCACCATCCGCCCCCGAGCCCGATCGCGACGGCGAAGCGACCGACCGGAACGACCTGGCGTACCGTCCGGCTCGCCGCGTCGATCACGGTCAGGGTCCCGCCCCCTCGCGCCGCGCCCTCGCCGGCGTGCATGCCGCCGTGCACGGTGTCGGCCGGCGTCCGGGCCGATGGGGCGGTCTGCCGGCCGTGGCTCGAGACGTACACCGTGCGTCCGTCGCGGGAGAGCGCCACACCGTGCGGTTCCTGGAAGGCGGAATCGCGCACCACAGCGGCCACCCGCCAGGTGGCCGCGTCCACGACGGTGACGGCTCCGCTCCGCTGGTTCCCGAGCCAGACCGCGCGGCCATCGGGCGCCCACGCGATCTGGTAGCCGAACGGGAGTACCTCGACCGAGGCGGACTGCACCGGTGTCCCGCTCCGGACATCGAAGGCGAGGAGACTCGCGGTGAGCTGCGTCGAGGCGGCGAGGCGAGTGCCGTCGGGCGAGAGGTCGAAGGTGACGTAGGCGTGCAGGGGGCCGGGGACCGCAGCGAGCTCCACTCGGCCCGCGGTGTCGACGACCGCGATCCGGTTGTCGCCTAGCCCCGAGACATAGACCCGTCCGCTCACCGTGTCGGCCGCGATCGCATGGGGGCGGGGGAGGATGACGTCGAGCTCCTCCACCAGCGCCATGTCGCTCCGGCGGATGACGCCGATGCTCGCGGGCGGGTTGACGGCCGTCATCGAGCGGCTGGCGTAGAGGCGGTCATGACGTGGATCGAGGGCCAGCATCCCCGGTGTCTCCATCGGCGCCCGCCCTGCCAGCCGGTTGTCCCGATCGAAGCGGGCCACCGCGTTGTCGCCGATGAGGGAGACGTACCACGCCGAGCCGTCCGGCTCCGCGACGATGGCGTGCGGCCGGGCGTTGGCGCTGAAGCCGAACGTCCGGAGGTCCACGGTCTCCAGGACCCGGCCCGACGCGGCGTCGAGGATGGTGACCGAGGCGTCGTTCTGGTTCGGCACGTAAAGCCGGACCCCCACACCGGCCGATACCGGTGTGGGGGCCTGGCGCGTCGCCCCGGGTGCCGCACAGGCGGCGCCGACGACGAGCGCCAGGGCGGCGCAGCTCACGCGGCTCATGGCGTGAGGTTGGTGGTCTGGTCCTTCACGAGGAAGAGCCCTTCGTTCCCGCTGGTGACGAGGATCGTGCCGCTCTTGAAGAACGGATAGTTGCTCCACGACCCGCCGAAGCCGGGGGCGTCCGCGCCCACGGGGACGGTGTCGAAATGTCCGATCTCCTTCGGCTTCGTGCGGTCGGAGATGTCCACCACGCGAAGCCCGCTCACGTAGTTGGAGTTGTACATCCGGTTGCCCACGATGTACAGGTTGTGGTCGCTGGCGTTGACCGGCGCCTCGTACTGCCCGACCACCACCGGATCGTCGAGCTTCTGCAGGTCCCAGATGATCGTCCGGGTGCCCTTCGTCTTCCCTTCGAGCTCGTCCAGCTCGTCGTCCTGGTACCAGTAGCGGTGATCATCGCTGAACCACCCCTGGTGGGCGTAGCCGACGTCGGGATACGTTCCACGGCCGATCGCCTTGGGGTCCTCCTTGTCGGTCACGTCCGCGATGCTGATGGCGTTCTCGTTGGCGCCGATGCAGATCTGGCGGCCGGTGAAGCGGGTGTCGGGCCCGTGATAGACGGTGCACTGGGCATCGTGCGAGTAGCCGGTGCCGGCCCTCCCCGTCGCCTTGTCCTGGAAGCAGCCGGCAAAGACGGGATTCTTCGGGTCCCGGATGTTCACCATGTGAAGCCCGCCGCCGCACGTCTCCCCGCCCGAGCTCGCGCCGACGATGTAGGCGTAGCCGGCAGTCGTGTCGATCACGATATTGTGCGCGCTGTTGATGCGCGTGTAGTGATGGTCGGGGGTGAAGGTCTGCGGCGAGGTCACGCGGCGCAGGCGCGTCAGGTCGAAGACCTGCATCCCGTGCTCGCGGGATCCGTCCGCCACGATGAAGACGTGATTCCGGTACACCTTCATGTCGCGCCACACGGCGGGCGGCGACTTTTCGGTCTTCGGAAGGTCGCCGAGATAGCGTGGCTGCCCGGGGTTGGAGACATCGACGAACGACGTCCCGTCGGAGCGGCCCACGATGGCGTACTCCTTCCCGGACTCGGGATCGGTCCATCCCCAGACGTCGTTCAGCCGGGTGCCCTGCTTCCCGCCCATGTTGGCCACGGGGACGAGCGCCAGGAGGTTGACTTTCTCGCAGCCGAAGATCGAAGCCTTCCCGGAGGAGCAGTTCACCTCCCGGCCCGACACCGCCGCGGGGCGGAACACCTCGCCGCGCACGGAATGCTGGGCGAGGCCGGACCCGCTCCGCGACACGATCGCCGCGCGCCCTTCTCCGAAGTCGGCGTTGCCCATGGCCACCACCGCCAGATCACCCGTGCCGACTACGAGACTCCCGAAGCCGTACTGCCGGCCGGCGGTGTCATAGGCGATCTTGGTGGCATTGGTGAAGGCGCCGGCGGAATCGCGCGTGTAGCGGAAGATGCGCCCCTCGAACTGCGAGGAGCCGGGCGCGCCGATCCAGAGCTCGTTGCCGAGCACGGCCACCGACGTGCCGAACTGGGTACCGGGCGTCGCATCGAACGGCAGGAGCCCACCCTGCGGGTTCCAGCGATTGTTGACCGAGTCCCAGGCGAAGCGGATCACCGCGCCCATGCCCTGGGTGAGGCCGGGGGCGCCGATGTAGAGTGTTCCCTCGTGGAAGAGGATCGAGGCGCCGAACTGGGCGAAGGCTCCCATCCCTGGCTGGAGGGGGAGGGTGAGCTTCTGATCCTGCTTCCACGTCCCGGAGGAGTCGCGGCGGAAGAGGTAGACGGCGCCGGCGTTCGAATCGGCCTGCTGGGCGCCCACTGCGAGGAACCTCCCGTCGAACGCCACCGTGTTGCCGAAAGCGGCGCCGGCGGCGACGTCCTCCGGGCGGAGGCGGGCTTCCTGCCGCCACTGCCCGCCCTGGCGGCGGAAGACCCACGCCTCTCCGCGCCCTTCGGTCCGGCTCGAGCCGATGACCGCCACGTCACCCTTGAGGGCCAGTCCGCGGCCGATGCGATCGCCATTCACTGACGGCGTGGGCTCGAGGCGCCCGACGTGCCGCCATGCGCCGGCCCGGGTCCGCTCGTACGCGTGGACGCGCCCCGCCGACGCGCTGTCGAGCGGGCTCTCGGAGATGAGCATCGTGTTCCCGTCCACCGCGATCCGCCGGCCGAAGCCGGTGTTGCGAGCCGAATCCGGCGGTCCGATGCGGGAGGCGACCGTCCATGCTCCCTGCGGGCCGGCCCTGAAAACGTACACGTAGCCCGGGGCATACTGGTTGGACGCCTGGCCGATGAAGACGTCCCGACCGGCGACGGCCGCCCCGGCGCCGAACTCCTGCGCCGCGGCGGGCCCGGCCCCGGAGGCCAGCAGGAGGGTGATTGCCATTCGATGACGCAGGCTGGGCATGCGGATCTCCTCGGTTCGGTTCGCGGGCATTCCGGAGGCTGATACTATACCCGTGTTGGACGTATCGGGGCGGGCGGGGGTTTCGTTGCGGGGCCGGGGACTTCACGCGGAGGCGGCATGCCGGACATCGGGATTGAGCTGATCGAGCTGTCGGAGGAGGCGCTCGCCCGGATGGCGGACTCGGGGGAGGAATGGGCCCGGGAGCGCCAGATCCGCGTCGGGCCCCACGGCACGCTCCTGCACGAGGTTGCGGCGGGGACCCTGGCCTTCATCCGGGCGAACGGGATCCCCGCTCGCTGGGGCGGCTATCTGGCCGTGGACCGGTCGACGCGGGCGCTTCTCGGCACCTGTGGGTTCAAGGGTGCGCCCGATGAGGCGGGGCGGGTGGAGATCGCGTACTTCTCCTTTCCCGGCGAGGAGGGGCGGGGAGTGGGAACGGCGATGGCCCGGGGCCTGATCGAGCTCGCCCTCCGGGCGCCTGAGGTTCGCACCGTCGTCGCGCATACGCTCCCCCGGCAGAGCGCCTCGACCACGATCCTCAAGCGGCTCGGCTTCGAGCACAAGGGCGAGGTGACCGATCCCGAGGACGGCCTCGTGTGGCGCTGGGAGTTCACGGCGGGCGACCGGCGCCGGGTGCAGCGGTAACGCGGCGGTCTCCCGGCCGGAGGCCGCCGCGCGCAGTCGGCCTCATCGCATCTCCAGCCGTACGTATCCGTTCGTGGTTCCGTTGTCTCCCTTGATGATCCAGTTGTATCCCGGATAGCGCTCGGTCGTGGTCACGTCCTCGACGGCGTTCCCGATCAGGTCGTCGTTGGTCCGGATCAACGACGCCGTGACGGCATAGAGCTTCTGTCCCGCTTCCAGGAACCGGAAGATGCGGCCGGTGGCCGACGCGGCGTCGTCCCCTCCCGAGAGTCCGCGGACGAGCGAGTCCACCGTCGTCAGGAGTCGCCGGAGGTCGGTGCTGTTTGCGCGGATCTCGCACGGCGTATCGTCGTCCTCCACGAAGAAGAGGCGAATCGCTTCTCCCGGATGCTGCACCGAGTAGGCGTCGAGCTGGGCCTGGCTCATGAGCATCGCGGAGCCGCTCCAGTCGAGGTTGTTCTGGTCGAAGTAGTACGGCCCCGCGCCGAAGTTCCCGGCGCACTGGTAGCGGGTGAGGGAGTCCGTGGCGCCCTTCTGACCGAGGACCAGCACTTCGATCTCCGGCGCCCCCTTGAGCCATGACTCGAACTTCTGCGCCAGCCGGCTCGCCGTGATGTAGAGCCCGCTCGAGGCGGAGCTGCCGCCGCTGCCCTCCTCGCATTCCGGGCAGGCCACGGCGGCCGAAACGCGTCCGCGTCCGCGTCCCGCGAAGTCGGTTTCGGCGGCGACGACGGCCAGCACCGGCGCCGCCGGCGCGTGGTCCCGATCGAGCTCCCGCCGCCGACCCCCGAGATCGAACGCGACCGGGTACTCCGAATCTCCGCCGATCGTTCCGACCAGGAGATCGTCGCCACCGCTCCACGCGGCGCGGTGGGCCGGCACCGGGAAATAGATCTCGAGTGCGCCCGCCGCGGACGCTTCGTCGTCCGAAAGGGGGGAGCGGCCGGCGGCGATCACGGCGCGGCGGGCACGGCCATGGTCCGCATCGAGGAACTGCGCGAGCTGAAGCTTTCCTTCCGGATAGGGCGAGGCATCGAGGCGCTCCCGGAGATGGGTGCGGAACGCGGGATCGGCCAGCGCGCGTGCCACGCGCCGTGCGAGCGCCTCACGCGCTCCGGCCTCCGCCGGGAGCGTGGCGCTGGTGAATTCGCTGGTGGCCACGGGGGCCTCGCCGGCGCAGGCGAGCGTCAGCAGGACGAGGAGTGGGGTCGGGCGGAACATGGGACCTCCTTGGGGTGATCCGCCGGTCGGGTGTGAGCCGGCGGCAGTGCGGTCCCAAGGTCGGTCGGTGGGGCGGGCGGTTCCGCACCCGCGTTACGCGAGCGGGCGACGAAAAAGGCGGGGGGTCAGGTCTCCAGCTCGTCGAGGCGGCGCACCGCCAGCCGGAGCGAGACGAGCGTGGCGCCGAGGCAGAGGGTCGGAACGATGATCGCGGCGGCGGTGAGCTCGGGGGTGAACCCGGCCACCTCGCCCGCCTGCGCCGCACGCAGGTAGCTCGCCACCGGGAGCGCCTCGATGGCGATGACGACGCCGAGCAGCGAGATGGCGCTCATCATGAACACGAGGCCGCCGAAGCTCGTCGGGATCTGCG
>DASTYH010000166.1:0-2086 GCA_035765075.1 Gemmatimonadales bacterium | reverse complement strand
GCGATCGACGATCTCGACGTCCACGGTGTCGCCGGTCTCGAGCCGCCGCACCCGGACGCGGGTGCCGAAGGGGAGTGTCGGATGGGCGGCGACCATGGCGTGACGATCGAATGGAATGCCACTCGCCGTCGTCTTCCCATGGAACGCCTCACCATACCAGCTCGCCAGCCCCTCCTCAACGACTCTGGCGCCGGGAGCGTACGCGGCCGTATCGGCGGCGCCACCCCGGACGGGCGCGCAGGAGGCCAGCAGGAACAGGAATGACCAGAGCCGGCGCTCAGGCATGCCGAGACTCCCCGGAATGGGCCGCGACCAGCCAGCGCCCGTGCACGGCGCCCACGAGTGCGCCGGCGAGCCCGCAGACGGCGTAGATCCCCACGGCGAGTGCCGCGCCCCCCTCCGCCCACGGTAGCACGTCCATTCCGATGAAGAGGACGACCATGCCGAGCGCCCAGGCCGCGGCGTTCGCGACCACCCAGCCCCGGACGGGCGGGCGGCTGCTGCGGAGGACTCGCGACTGAAATACGCCGAGCACCGGCCCTGCCACGGCTCCCAGGGCCGCAGCCAGGGCGTACTGCACCAGCGGGACCGGACCGACACTCGCGTCCGGCGGCGGCTGAGCGGCATCCACCGGGGCACGGCCCAGCTGGATGAGCCCCACCACGGTGCTCGGGAACATTCCCACGAGCCACGCGGCCCCCGCCCCGAGTGCCGTCGCGCGGACCCATGCGCCGACGCTCACGTCTCCGAAATACCGGTGAATGACCCGGCCCTGCGCCCACCCGACCACCAGCCCTTCGAGCACGATCCCCGCGGCAATCGCAATGCCCGCGGTGAGGAGGAGCTCGGCCACCGCCGAGGTATCGGCGAGCCGCGCGGCCAGCGCCCGCCCGAGCACGAGCGTCGTGCCAAGTCCGATCGCCTCAGCGATGGCGTTGGCGCCGATCCATTCGACGTGGAGCTGCCGATGGCCGGACCTGGTTGCAGTGACTCGATCTCCCGTCACTCGCCCTCGGCCTGGAGCTCCGCCGCGCGCGCCATGATCCGCTCCTGGAGCGCGGCCTGATGTTCGGCGGCAAGCTGCTGCCCGATCCGCGCGCCCGCCACCGCCAGCTCGGGAAGCTGTGTCGCCAGCCGCTTGCCGAGATCGGTCCGGTAGAACGCCACGAGGCCCCGCAGGTCCGCCTCCGCCAGTCGCTCGGCATACGCGCCGGCAAACGCCGCCTTTGCCTCCTCGCCGCTGAAGACCTCACGTGTCCATTCCTCGACGAGGTCACGGAACGCGGCCGACTCGGGCGATGCCGCCGCCTGCTGGTCGAACGCGCTCATCGCTGCGGCCATCGCCGTCTCCTCGAAGAGGATGGCGTCGAGCAGCTCCCGCGCGGCGGCCAGGTGCGACGGCGCGAACGTCCGCGCCGGCGCCGCGGCGGCCGGTCCCCCGACCTGGGCAACCGCGGGACCGGAAAGAAGCGAGAGCACGAGAAGCGTGGATGCCGCGACGCGCATGGAATCTCCGGGAACAGGTGGACGACGGGGCTGCAGGACCGGCTGCCGGCGGAAATCTTGGACGAGCTCCAGTCTGCCGCAATGCACCGCTCAGTTCGGGGGCGCGGCGGGAGGCTGTTCGATGGTGGCGAACAGGCGAGCCGCCCGGCCGATCAGGTAGTTCCGCTCGGGGAGGCTCGCCGTCCGCGCCGCCGCAGCGCGGTAGGACTCCACCGCCTCCGCGGAGCGGCCCACCCGCTCGAGGAGATGGCCGCGAACGGCGTCGAGCCGGTAGTGTCCCGCGAGCCGCCCATCGGCCTCGAGGGCATCGAGCAGCTGGAGCCCGGCGTCGGGGCCGTCGACCATCGCGGCGGCGATCGCGCGGTTGAGGGCTACCATCGGATTGCTCGTCATGCGCTCGAGGAGGCCATAGAGCGCGAGGATCTCGACCCAGTCCGTTTCCTCCGTGCTCGGCGCCTCGTCATGAACGGCGGCGATCGCCGCCTGCAGCTGGTAGGGGCCGGGCACACCGGCGGAGAGCGCCTCCGTGACGAGTGCGACTCCTTCCGCAATCTGCGCCCGGTCCCAGAGGGTGCGATCC
>DASTYH010000165.1:0-4733 GCA_035765075.1 Gemmatimonadales bacterium | reverse complement strand
GAAATCCAGCTCGCCCGAGGTGAGGGCAGCGAGCTTGGTCGTCGGTTCGTCCACGACCACCACGATGAAGCGGCCCAGCGCCGGGGGGCCGCCGAGCCCGGGAGGGAAATCGGGGTTCGCGTCGAAGACCCACCGGCGGTTCGGCTCGTGCGCCACGAAGCGGAAGGGCCCGTTGCCCACGGGGCGCTCGTTGAACGCCGCCTGCCTGAGACCGGCCCGAGGCAGCGTGTCGAGGAGGTGCGCCGGGAGGATCGCGAGATCGGTGAGCACGTCCGGCATCGCGTCGAGCGGGGTGGCGAACGCCAGCACGACCGTGGAGTCGTCCTCGGCAACGACCGACCGCAGTCCGGCAAGATCGTTCATGCGGGGATAGCCGGTGGCCGGATCGCGCGCGGCCTCGAGCGTCCAGACGACGTCCCGGGCGCGGGTGGGCAGGCCGTCGTGCCAGCGCAGGTCATTTCGCAGCCGGAAGGTGAGAATCCGCCGGTCGGCGGACCAGCTCCAGTGGCGTGCCAGATACGGTTCGACCGAGAGCGACGAATCGTATCGCACCAGCGTGGTGAAGAGCACGTACCGCTGGACCTGCCGCGCGAGGGGATGGACGGTGAGCAGCGGATTGATGCTCTGCAGGTCGGCGCCCGAGGCGAAGAGAATCGTGTCTCCCCGCCGATCGGCCACCGAGCCACACCCCGAGACGAGACCGGCGCCGAGGAGCGCGAGGGCAAGGTGAAGCGAGGTCCGGAAGCGGCTCACCCGCAGAATGTACCGGCGGGCGCCGGGCCGCGGTATGATTGACCCGATGGCCCGCCGACTCCTCCTCCACCTCCTCCGCGGCTCGGCGGTCATCGCCGGCGTGGTGACGTTGACGTTCCTCCTCCTCCACCTGGCGCCGGGCGATCCCGCGGAGCGGCTCCTCGGCCCCGCGGCGTCGGTGGAGCAGCTCGAGGCCCAGCGGCGCGTGCTGGGGCTCGACCGTCCGCTCGCCGAGCAATATGTGAGCTGGCTCCGCCGCGCCGCCGGTGGAGACTGGGGAACGAGCATCGCCACCGGACGACCGGTGCGAGCGCTCATCGGCGCCGCCTGGCCCTTCACCGCACGACTCGTCGGCATCTCCCTCATCCTGAGCTACCTCATCGGCATCGGCGTGGGCGCGATCCAGGCGGCCCGCGGTGGCTCCGCGCTCGATACGACCCTCTCGGTGGCGACCGTCACCCTCTTTGCGATGCCGGGCTACTGGCTGGGCCTCGTGCTCGTCATGGTCTTTGCCTACGGGCTCCGGGTGCTGCCCGCATTCGGCGCCGCAGGACTCGACGCCGACTTTCTCTCTCCCGGCGCCCGGCTCGTCGACGCGCTTCGCCATCTCGCACTGCCCCTCGCCACCCTCACGCTGATCGGCATCGGCGGCACCGCCCGCTTCGTGCGCGCGGCCATGCTCGAAGTCCGGCGCGCGCCGTTCGTGGCCGTGGCCGAGTCGAAGGGCATTTCACCCGCACGGGTGCTCTTCCGGCACGTTCTCCGGAACGCCCTCATTCCCGTCGTGACCCTCCTCGGCCTTTCCCTCCCCGCACTCTTTTCCGGCGCCGTGTTCATCGAGGCGATCTTCGCCTGGCCGGGAGTGGGCCGAGTGCTGGTGGAGGCGGTCCAGGCGCGCGACTATCCCGTCGTCATGGCGGCCACGACGATCAGCGCGGTGCTCGTCGTGGCGGGCAATATCCTCGCCGAGGTGGGCGCCGCCCGCGTCGATCCGCGCGTCCGGGCCGCGGAACCGGCATGAGGGCGATCCTGCGCGACCGGCGCGGCCTCTTCGGCGTCCTCGTCCTCCTCGGTGTGACGCTCGCCGCAGCCCTGGCGCCGCTCCTCACCACCATCGGGCCGGCGGAACAGCGAGACGTGGTCGCCACGCGGTTCCTTCCCCCCCTTGCCACCGACGTGCACGGCGTGCTCCATCCCCTCGGCACCGACCGGCTCGGCCGCGACGTGTGGGCGCGCCTCGTGCACGGAGCGCGGATCTCGCTCGGCGTCGGCGCGCTCGCGATCCTGATCTCGACGACGCTCGGGGTGATCGTGGGCGCGGTGGCGGGCGTATGGCGGGGCGGCGTCCGCACCACGCTGCTGGCGGTGACCGACTTTGCGCTCGCGCTCCCCCGCGTCGTCCTGCTCCTTCTCCTCGCCGCGCTGTGGCAGCCCAGCGCCCTGCTCGTCGTCCTCGTGCTGGGCTTCACCGGGTGGATGAGCGTGGCGCGGCTCGTCTACGCCGAATCCCGCGGTCTCATGGCCCGGCCGTTCGTGGACGGCGCCCATGCGCTCGGTGCAACGCGCTATCGGATCCTCCTGAGACACATCGTCCCGAACGCCCTCACCCCCGCCCTCGTGGCCGCGTCGCTCGGCTTCGGGAACGCCATCATGCTGGAGGCGGGACTGTCGTTTCTGGGGATCGGCGTTCAGCCACCGGCGTCCTCCTGGGGCTCCATGATCGCGTCGGGGCGGGACACGCTGGTCAACGCGCCATGGGTCGCGATTGCGCCCGGTGTGGCCCTCGTGCTGGTCGTCGTGGCGGCGACGCTGCTCGGCGATGCGATCGAGGCCGGCAGGGAGTAGCGGAGCTACGGATGGCCGACGCTACTCGATCCGGATGGTGACGATGCCGGCGGGTGGCGCCGTGAATTCGACAGTTCCGCCCGCAGCGAGGCGCAGGGGCGTCTCGACACCCTCATCCGCCCGGGTGAGCCAGGCGCGGCGCGGGGGCGGCGTGACGAGCCAGCGGCCGGGCCGGGGCACCTCCGTGGCATTCCAGCACCGCAACACGATGCCCTCTCCGCTCTCCGCCGGCTTCACCGCCGAGTGCACCAGTCCCTCGCCGTCCAGCTCGATCGATCCCGATGCCGGGCGCAGCGCAACGGCGTTCCGTATCCAGCGTGCCGCGGGCGGCAGGAATGCGCGCTCCCAGAGCCGATGGAGTCGATCGCCCTCCAGGTCGGTGTCCGCGACGGGTGCGAGCGCGAGCTCGATCCGGTCGGTACCGATGCACTGCGCGCCGGGTGTTGCCACAGGCCAACCGGCGTGGCCGGGGCGAGTCGGGAGATCGCCGCGGGAGAGCTGCCCGACGGAGCGAAGGAGCGTGAGCAGCAGGTCGCCCTCGCCAGTCCACTCGTACTCGCAATGGCCGGGAACCAGGACCGCGAGGCCCCCAACGGCGTCCGCCGCGGCCAGAACGCGCTGGGCCGGCGCGGTCGCAACCACCGACTCGTGCCGGGAGCCGGAGCCCCCCGCCACCGCGTGCCGTCGCTCCAGGCCGAACGCCGCCCCGGCGACGATGGGCCGGCCTGCGAGACCGAGCGGAAGCCGGGCGCGCAGGCGGCGATCGCGTGCGCGGTTCGTGATGTCGAGGGTGAGCCGCGCGAGCGGCTCCCCCGCGCGCAGTTCGATCCGGAGCCGGAACACCGCCTCCAGCGCCTCCCAGCGGGCGGAGAGAATTCCGACGAGCGGGCCCGCGGCCACGGTCTCCACCGGGACGCGCGCGCGCGCGCTGCGAGGACGCCCGGGCCCTGGCGCGAAGGTGTAGGTGTCGCCGTGGTCGCGCTCCGATTCGAGTGTCAGGAGGCGGCGCAGCCGGACACCGCTCCGGACGTCGAGCAGCTCGAGCGCTCCGTCGCCATCCATGCCTATCTCGATCAGCCCGTTGGTCACGCGCTGCCCGCTGATCCGCACCGCATTCGCGGGATCCCGGAGCGCGCGAGGAGCGGCAAGTCTGAACGGGACCAGCCCGTGGCCCGGGATGGATGACGCCTCGAACGCCACGCGGACCGCGTCCACCACGTCCTGATCGGGATAGTGCCGGGGCGCGTCGATCCGCTCGAGTGCGCGCCGGCGCTCGATGACCTGAACGGGAAGGGGCGCTCCGTCCGGCGTGACGAGCGCAAAGGGCCGGTATCCCTTGCCCGTCCCGGTCCGGCGCATGCCGGGCGGGCCGACCAGGATGTCGCGCCGGAAGAAGGTGAGATCGGCAACGACCACCCCGCCGCTGGGGCTCACCCGCGGGTTCCACACGGCCAGCGCGGGCTCGTGCGCGGCGGCATTCCGCGCCACATCGGGATCATGCCCGATCAGCTCGTGGACGGAAGCGACCACGATCTCGCCGGTGGTGGCGCGTACGGCGTCGAGCCGGGCCGCCGACTCGGCGGCGACCAGGTCACTGGTGCAGCCCGCGATCGTGTCGTGGAAGTGCCCCGCCACGAGCGTCTCCCAGGCGGCTCCGAGGAGCGCCCGGCGGTCCCGACCGCCAGCTCGCACCGCCAGCGCGGCAAGGGGCTCCCCGAAGCGTTCGAGATGAAGCTCGGCCCGGGCGTTCCGGCGCTTGAGCGGGAGGCGGGTCCCGTGCGCGCCCTGCAGCGTCCACGTATAGCCGGCTGAATCGCGAAGCTCCCCTTCGACGATCCGGGCCCGGGGCCGCCCCTCCTCGAGGGCGATGAGAAACTCGTCGAGCGACGAGATCCGGACCTCGGCATCGGGCTCGAGCGCCGCGATCAGCTCGCGCAGGCGGGCCGGCGCGGGATGGGCCGCATGATGGTCCGCGCCGATGAAGACGGCCACATGCGGCGTCGCCGCCCGGGCGACGAGCGCCTCCCGAATTCCCGCCCAGGCCCGCGGGAGGGACCGCTCGTCGGCGGGCCGCGCACCGCCGATCTCATAGCCGTCGCGCGGAAGATGGTACAGCAGCAGCTCCGCACCGTCCC
>DASTYH010000164.1:0-5833 GCA_035765075.1 Gemmatimonadales bacterium | reverse complement strand
CGCCTCGTGCCGCGCGGCGTCGTACGCCACCGCGGCGGCACCCGCCGTCCGCTCGATCTCCTGCACCCGCGCGACGAGTTTCGGCCGCATCGCGCCGAGCGAGGCGCGCTCCGCCGCCTGCGCGTCCAGCCGTCCCTGCGCCGCCACGGCGTCGCTCAGCTCCTGCTCGATCCGGACCCGTTCCCCCTCGACGCCTTCCAGCTCCGGCGGCTCGCTCTCGAGCTGGCCGAGTCGCTGCTTGAAGTACTTCCCGTTGCCGAGCACCGCCTCGATCTGCCGGTCGAGCACGCCGAGCACGTTGTCGAATTCACGGCCCAGGGCGCGGGCACAGGTGGGACAGGCGCCGTCGGGCCCCGCATCCACGATCCGCTGGCGCTGGTCCCGGAGCTCCTGGTACTGGTCTCTCAGGTGCTGGTGCCGGCTCTGTGCGTCCTGCCGGTCGCGCACCCAGGCGGTGCGCTGCTCGTCCGCCCGGAGCGCCACGGCGGCGAGCCGCGCCCGCAGGTCATTGGCCTTCACCGCCGCCTTCCCGGCCTCCGCCGGATCGGGGAGCGCCGCAAGGCGTGCCTCCAGCTCGGCGAGGCGTCCGCGCACCTCCTCCAGCTGGGCCACGGCACTCCGCTGGGCGGCGTACGCCGCGTAGGCGCGGTCGAGGTCGCCGCACTCGGCGCGGAGCGCCACGAGCGGCCCCAGGCGGCTCTCGAGCTCCGCGAGCTCGACGCGCGCTGCCTCCGCCTCGGCGGCCTGGCGGCCGAGCGCCGCCGCCTGGTCCCGCGCCACGGCGAGCTTCGTCTCCGCCACGCGGCGGTCGGCATCGAGCTGCGCTGCGCGCTCCCGCGCCTTCTGCATCGCCTCCCAGCGCGGGCGGATCGCCTCGTACGCCGCCTCCGCGTCCCGCGCGACGCCCTCGGCGCGCATCACGGCGGCGAGGGCGTTCTGCTCGCGCTCGCGCGCCTGCCGCTCCTCCACCACCAGTGCCGACGGCTCCGGGAGCGAGCTCCGGAGCGCGGCGAGCCGCTCGCGCAGTGCGTTGCGCCGCTCCCGGAGCCGATCCTGGGCGGTGCGGATCTTCTCGTACCCCAGGACGCGCGAGAGGAACTGCGCCCGCTCCGGCGCGGACATCGACGCCATCACCGCCAGCTCCTTCTGGCCGGTGAAGTAGGTATTGAAGAACTCGTCACGCGTCATGCCGAGGAGCCGGGTGATCCGCTCCGTGACGGCGTCGAGGCTGTTGGCGACCGGGGTGACGCCGCCGTCCTGATAGAGCTCCGCGCCGGCGAGCCCGCGCACCACCCGGTAGGTGTGCGCACCGAGCGTGAACTCCATCTCCACCTCGACCCGCGAGCGCGGCGGCGCATTCCGCCGCCGGATCGAGTCGCGCGTGCCGCGCGCCGCCTTCATCCCGTACATCACCCACGCGATCGCCTCGAGAAGCGTGGTCTTCCCCGCCCCGTTCGGCCCGATGATCCCGGTGAGGCCGGCGCCGAGCTCGAGGTCGGTGTCCTCGTGCTGGCGGAAATTGGAGAGGCGGAGGCGGTTGATGCGCATCAGGCGATTGCGTCCTGGTCCACCGCCTGCACCACCTCGGTCCCGAGCGCCACGAAGCGCTCGCGATCCACGCCGGCGGGAAGCGCCCGGTGCGTGAGGTATTCGCGGACGAGCTCGGGCAGCGTCCGCCGCCGGCCCGGCGCCCCGACGCCGACCTGCCGGGTGAGCTCCGGGCGGCGGATGTCCAGATGAAAGTGCAGCGCCTCCGACATGAGCGCCCGGAGCGCCACGTGGTCCATGTCGCGCGCCACGTGACGCGGGACGTTCCGCACCACGAGCCGGACGATCCGGTCCCGGATTCCTCCCTCGAGGGCGGCCACCCGCTCCGCGATCTCCCGATCGAGCTCGGCCGCGCTCCGGCCCGCGCCCTCGATGGCGGGGAGGTCCACGATCTGCCGCGCCTGCGTCACCGGCTGCGGCGTCACGGTGCCCGTGTCGAGATCGGCGAGCAGCCACCCCTTCCCGCCGATGCCGCGCTCCTGCTCCTCCGCGAGCTCGCCCCAGATGTTGGTGCTCACGTACTCGAGCGAGCCCGCATACCACGCGCGGGGGGCGATCTCGTGCCGCACGTGGTAATGCCCGAAGGCCACGTAGCTCCAGGCCGAGGCGCCGAGCTCGGCGGGAGTGATCGGCGCCCCGCCATATTCGGCAAAGCTCCGCTCGGCGGGGAGCACCCCCTCGACGTCGCCATGAATGACGAGCACCTGGTAGCGCTCCGCGCCCTCGGGCCGGAGGGCGGGACGCTCCGCCGCGACGAGCGCCTCGTGCGGCACGGCGAAGATGCTGAGCTCGAGCTCAGGCCAGGTGACGCGGCGCGCTGCGTTGGCGGCCACCGTCACCCCCAGCTCCTCGAAGAGCCGCAGGATGGAGCCGGTCTCGACCGAGCGCGGGGTGTCGTGGTTGCCGGCGATGAGGACGACGGGCACGGCGGGCAGCGCCTCGCGGAGCCGCTGGAGCTGGCGGAAGGCGAAGACGATCGCGGCGTTGGTGGGACGCACGGAATGGAAGAGATCGCCCGCGATCACCACCGCGTCCGGCGCCGCGGCGATCACGCCGTCGATGGCCGAGCGGAACGCGTTGGCGACGTCCGCTTCCCGCTGGTTGATCCCGCCGGTGGTCTGCCGGTGGTACTGACGAATGCCGAGGTGGGGATCGGCAATGTGGGCGATCTTCACGGGGTGGAGAATGCGGGCAAACGCCCACAATTGCAAGGAGTTAAGCGAGCCGAAAGGAACGGCGCGCCTGAAACCTGTGCGCCCGCGCCGGCGTACGGGCTGCGTCTTCACGGGAGGTCCCGGTGCCGCCGGACATCATGGAAGTGATCGCGCCGCTCATGGGGCTGGGAATCCTCGGCGCCATCGTCCTCGGAGGGCTCCGGATCGTCTTCGGTGGCCGGCGGGGCGGGAAGGAGCTGCAGGAGGAGGTGGCGCGACTCGGCGAGTCGCTGGAGCGCGTCGAGGCGGAGTTGCGGGACGTGCGGGACTACACGGCGGAGCTCGCGGAGCGGGTCGAGTTCACCGAGCGCCTCCTCGCGCGGCCGCCCGAGAGCGAGCGGATCGAGCCGCGCTGATCCCTCCGGCGCCCGTCACGGTCCGTAGGGATCGTCGGGTGTCGCGACGGCCGGGATCCCGCGCTTCGGCGCCGGCGCGCGCTCCGCGTCGATCCGCTTCCCGAGCACGGAAATGAAGTAGGCGAGGGGATCGTCGGGACGGGTGCGTCGCGTGGCCGCGAGCGCGCGCCGCACGTCGTCCTCCCGTCTCCCCTCCACCGCCAGCCGCACCGCCTCGGCGCTCACCTTCCGGTCGAGCGAGCGGAGCTGCCGCGCCACGGCGTCCGCGAAGGGGAGCTCGGCCGCCGGCGGAAAGCGCTCGACCCCTTCCCGTCCGCTCAGCACCGCCGGCCGCGGGAAGCGCACGAAGATCGGTTGCGTGAAGTGGGGGTGCCGGAGCATCAGCTCCCCCTTGGGCAGCGTGCCGAGCTTGATCTTGGTGGCGGGCGAGAGGGTCGCGTAGGGCGGCGTCGCGAGCTCGTCCATGTCCATCCGGCCGAAGACGGCGGTCCCCGCGTTCCCCACGACCCGCCGCTGCACCTGCGAGCGGAACTGCTGCGCCGAGAAGAGCACGAGCCCGAGGTAGCGGCCCCGCTCCGAGAGGTCGAGGAGCATCTTCCGCACGTAGGTGTCGGGCCCGTCGGCGGGCGCGTACTTGTTGAGCTCGTCCACGAAGACCACCACGTGGTCCACGCCCAGGTCGCGGCGCTCGAGGTGCTCGCGGAGCTTGGAGACCACCCGCGCAAAGACCAGGTCCTGCGCGAGGGGATCGAGACCGGCGACGTCGATCACCTGGATGCTCCGGTCCCGGAACTCGCCCCAGGGGAGATCGTTGACGGCGCCGTCGTCGGTGACGAGCCCCTTGGCCCGCGTGCTGATGTTGCTGAGCCGGTTCCGCACCTTCCGGATCGTGGCGACGTGATGCGTGCGCCACACCTCCCCGCCCTTTCCCATCGCCTCCATGAAATCGAAGATCGCGCGGAAGAAGGCATCGAGGTCGGCAAAGCTCTGCACGAAGAACGGTCGGGTCCGGAGCGACGGGTCGTAGAACTCCCGCCCCACCACGCGTTCGGCGAGGAAATCGATGAACGCGTCCGCCTTGGCGTCCACGTCGTCCTTGTTCATCACCACTTCGGCAAAGTCGAGCACCTCGCGCAGCCCCCAGACGAGCGGCTCGGTATTGGCCGAGAGCGACTCGTGAGTGCGGAGCGTGTTGAGGTTCACGCCGTCGGGGCGGAAGGGGGCGAAGTAGCGGACGTCCCGGAACGGCTCGGCGGCGAGGCCCATCCGCTCGTAGAGCCGGCGGTCCCCTTCGCCCAGCTCGCCCGACTGGTCGAGGAAACAGAGGTCGGGCCCCTTCAAGTTGAAGCAGACGGCGCCCACCGATCCCTTGTGCGACGGGAAGCGCTGGAAGAGGCTCGTGAGGAGGAACTCCACCGCGCTCGTCTTGGTGGCGAGGCCGGAGACGCCCGAGATGTTGAGGTGCGCCGCCTCCGGCCCCACGAGGAAATCGCAGTCGAGCATCACGGGGGACTCGCGTCCCCCGGCCGCGTAGATACCGACCGGGACGCCGGTGGGGCGCTCTCCCGTCGTGTACCCGTCCATCCGGAGCGCGAGCGCCACGTCCTGGTCGGTGGCGAGGTAGACGGGGCCGATCGGCACCGGCTGCAGCGGCTCGGCGGGCTCCTGGCGCAGCACCGAGCCGACGTAGAGGCGGATCTCCGCGCGCGCCGAGGGGGCGGGCGGCGCGGCCGGGTCGCCATCGGCGCCGATCACGTCGAGCAGCGGCGTCGCCAGGTCGGAATACGCCGATCCGTCGGTGACCACGGCGTAGACGGTCCGGCCCGGCACCTCGACCCGGACGATGGCGCCGATGCCGACGGCGCTCTCCCGACCGGTCCAGAAGTGGAACTGGTGCGGCGTCGCGGGCCTGAGCTCCGTGGCCACGACGCGCCCGACCGGTCCCGCATTCACGTTGTCCTCGCTCATTCTGCCCTGAGGTATTGGCGCACGGAGTGCGTTCCGTAGAGGAGCCGGTCTCCATCGGGCCCGCCGGTCAGCGGGAGCCGCTCGGCGAGGAGCGCCCGGGAGATCTCGTCCGCCCGCTCCGCGCCTCCGTTCGCGGGGGCGACCTCCACTCGCACGAGCCCGTGGAAGAGGTCCCGCTCCTCCCACGGCCAGAGCCGGAGGCCCCACGCCACCACCGGGCGGAAACCCGGCGTCGGCTCGAAGAGGCTCGTTCGATGCGCGGCGGGGAGCCGGAGGTACGCGTCGAGGTCGGCGCCGTCGAACGGGAGGGCCGCGTGACTCCGGACGATCCCCACGGCGCGCGGGTCGCCGGCGAGCGCGGGGCTGCCGCTCAGCGATCCGTCCACGATGAGCCAGCCCCCACTCGTCTCGCGGAAGCGCTCGGCGGCACGAAGCTCGAGATTGCCGCGCACCCGGTCCACCGCCCGGCGGATCTCCGCCATGTCCTCCAGCGGATGGGGCGTTCCCTCCGGGATCTCCAGGCCTTCCACCCCGGTGAGCGCCGGTCCCGCGGCAGCGAGCACCGAAGGGCGGCCGACGGCGTAGAGCGCCTCCTCGCGGATCACGGTCGTCAGCAGGCCGCCGACGCGCTCCCGCACCGCGGCCCGCACCACCGCAATCCCGACCGGCAGTGTCCCGACGTAGGCGGCGATGTCGACCTGCTGGGTTCCGTCGAGAAAGGCGACGGGATCTGGAAAGGGTATGGCG
>DASTYH010000163.1:0-4039 GCA_035765075.1 Gemmatimonadales bacterium | reverse complement strand
AAGGGCGAGGCGGCGCCGAGATCGACGAGCGAGAGTCCCTCGGCGGGCGCCTCGAAGGCCTGGGAATCGCCCAGGTCGCGCTCGACGCGCGTGAGCCAGACATCCGCGAGCGCGAGTGTCGCGGGATCGGATCGCGCGCAGGCAATGCGGAGAAGCGCGAGGCCGGTGCCGGCGCCGCCGAGCATGAGGGAGCAGGTCGGGGGACGCACGGCTGTGAGCGGGAGCGCGGGAGAGCGGGAGAACGGGAGGCCCGCGGCCGCGATGAACTCCTCCACGACGCCCGCGAGCGGATTGCCCCGGCGCCGGGGCACTCCCGCCGCTCCCGCCTTTTCCGCCGTTCGAAGCGCCCTCGCCAGCTCCGCCACTCCCCGATACCGCCCCCCCGGCTCCTTCGTGAGCGCCCGCGCGAGCACCGCTTCCACCGCGGGCCAGGGGGGCGCGCCCGCCTGCGAGAACCGCCGCACCGGGCTCTCGACGATGCGGCGGAGCATCTCTTCGCGCGCGGGCGCGGGGGCGATCGCGGGTGCGCCGGCCAGAAGCCGATAGAGCATCGCGGCAACGGCGTACTGCTCCGAGGCGGCGGTGGGCGCAGGAAGGGGGCGGCCGGCACGAAGAACCGTTGCCTGTTCGGGCGCGAAGTACTCGGTGACCCCGCCCGCGCCCGCGCGTCCCCCAAACCGCGGCCCGGCGGGACGCGAGCCCCGCATCGGGCGCGCGAGCCCGAAGTCGAGGAGCGTCACCTCGCCCGATCGGCTGACGAGCAGGTTGCCGGGATGCACGTCGCCGTGGAGGATCCCCGCGCGATGGAGTCGCGCATACGCACGGGCCACGGCAACGGCGAGGCGCAGCAGCTCGGCACGCGCGGTGGCGCCTCGCTCCCTCACCTCGCCGAAGGCAATCTCGGGGGCGACGCCGTCACACCACCGCATGGCGAGCCAGGGACGGGTCCGGTGCCGGCCCCGCGCCACGAGCCGGGGCGCGCCCCGGCCGGCGAGACGCTCGAGCACCGCCGCCTCGCGCGCGAGTGCCGCCGACACCGCCGGCGCGGCATGGCGGCGAACCAGCTTCACCGCGAGGACCCTCCCCGTTCCATCGCGCACCTGATGGAGCTCCGAATCCTCGAGCACGCGGAGGCAGCGGAGCACTTCATAGGGGCCGATGGTGTCCCCGCGCTCGCGCGAGGGGAGGATCGGCGCCGCCTCCGGCGTGCCGGCGGCGACGAGGAAGCGCGCGTTGAAGCAGTCGCGGAGGAGCGGGAATGCCTCGTCGAGGAGCTCCGCCGCGTCCCGCCCGTCGCGATCGGCGATGCCGCGCACCACCTGCACCACCGGAACCGGCGCCCGGAACTCGGCGAGGAGCGCCGCGCCGGCCTGGCTCACCAGTTTTGCCGACGCGCGCCCGCGCGGGCGGGTGATCGCGTACTCGCCGCGCCGCGCGCCGAGTGTCGCGCGCATCCGCGCGGAGAGCCGCGCCACCGGCGCGATCTCCACGTCGGCCGCGAGAACGAGCGGGCCGGTCATCACCGCCATGGGGGGGTCCAGTCGGGAGGGACGCCGGCAGCGTGAAGGCGGGCGAGGGCCGCCAGGGCGGTATCGGCGGGAGCGGCAGAAGCGGCGGAATTGCTGATGCCGCGCTCGGCGAGGATCGCTTCCGCGAGCCGGGCACACAACCAGCGGCGCCAGCTCTGCTCGTGCTCGGGGAGCGTCTGGGCGACGGCCGGCGGCGGGTCGGCGCCCCACGAGAGGAGGCCGCTTCGTCCGAGGGCGGCGGTGAACGGCACTCCCTGCGCCGTCATGCCGGCGAGCCGGGGCGCGATGCGCCTCGCGGTGGCGAGGCAGGCGCCGCGCGTCGCGAAATAGCCCACGATCCGGTCGGGACGGAAGAGCGACGGCGGCTCGAGCGCCGCCTTCGCGGAGAACGGCCCGCCGGGCGCGCCGAGCTCGGAGAGAAGGACGTCGAAGGCGCGCGCGGTGTCGGCCGGGACGGGGCTCACGTAGAGCTTGTACATGGGCCCCTCGAGCGGCGGCGCATCGCTCGCATCCCGCACCTCCCAGATCCCGTCGCGCCGGCTCTCGACCGGCAGTCCCTCACCTCCACCCGTCCACCGCTCGGCAACTCCGCCGAGCTCCCGGCCTGCCGGCATCGAATTGTACCGGTAGAGCCGATCCGCCAGCTCGCGCGGATCGTCGAGCGCGAGCGCCGCCCCGTACTCGGCGGCGCGGCGGGAGAGCTGGGCGAGACGTCCGTTGGGAAGAGGGCGAAGGCTCGAAGTGGACATCGGCAAGGCGACCGCCGGCCGGCCGGGACCCGACCGGCGGTGCAGGCGGCTAGCGGAGACCGGCGAGCTGGGCGTGCAGCTGGGCCAGGTCCACCTCCCCGGCGACGGATGCCTTGTTGTTCGTCTTGTTGGTGCACCCGGTGGCGCAGTCCTTGGGGCCTTCGTCGTCGAACGAGAGGGAGAACGCGAGATCACGGCTGGCAATACGGGCCATGGCTGCCTCCAGGCGGAGCTGCGCCGTCGTTGGGGAAAGACCGGAATGGATGCGGGACTGAGAGGATATACGGGCCGGTCCCGGAGGCGTCAAGCGATTCCGGGCGTCTTGCGCCGGACGGGACGCGCCGGTAACTCATCGGGACAACCTCATCCAATCGGACCATTTCCCTCGGAGCAGGCATGGCACGCGCGGCGCCCCCGTTCGTCGTCCACAGCATCGCGTTCGCCTTCGAGGGCGGAAGCGCGGTCCCGCTCCGGAACCCCGCGACCGGGGCATTCACCGGCGACGTTCCGGAGTGGAGCGCCCGCGGCCGGCGCGACGCGGCAGCGTATGCCGGCGGCACCCGGCCGGTGGTGCGAGTGACCTTTGCGCGCGCCTCGAACGCTCCGCGTGACGTCCCCGTCACCTGGGAGGTGAGCGCGCAGGGGCATCACGGCCCCGGCATCGCGCGGCGACGGGTGGACCTCCACTTCGACCGGCGAGGCCTCTCGGGGCCGCACGACTTCCGGCTCGATGCGCCCCTCCCCGCGGGCGCCGGCCAGCTCCGCCCCCACTGGCACTGGCACGCCGCCGGCCACGGGCACCGTTCCGACTACCTCGGTACCACGCGCCACCTCATCTATCACACCTGGCGCCCCTCGCTCGGCACCGCATCGTGGGCGGTGCGGAGCGAGCGAGCGCAGGGTCCTCATGGGCGTCCCGATCAACCCTGGGTCTACGAGCCGGTCATGAAGTGGACCTGCCGCTGGGCGGCCCGCCGGCGCACCGCCAAGAGCATCTGTGACGGGATCCTCCTCCACCTCGAGGAGTCGCGGATGAAGTACGCGGTGGCGGCGTGGAACGTGGGCGACATGCTCCGGAAGAAGGGCGGCTACTGCGGCGGGTGGTACCGGATGTTCCAGGCGATGGCGGCGGCGCAGGGCGTGCACATCGAACGCCGGTCGTACCTGGTGGACTGGCGCGTGGAGGCGAAACGGGAGAGCCGCTGGTGCGCCATCGTCGTCCGCCACGCGGGACTCAACCGCCCGCAGCCGGTCGAGCGCGCCAGCACCTTCCACGACGCCGACGTCTTTCCCCGGAAGGAGGGCCCGGTGGAGCGCCACCACCTCCGGCGCTACCGGTTCTGGGGCCACCCGGGGCATGCGGCGGACGGGCATTGCATCAACATCCTCCGCTACCGCGGCGGCCTCCATCTCTACGACGCCAGCTTCCGGCGCACCTCCGTCTCCCTCGGCGACGTCGCCCTGCCGGCGCCGAGCACCCGCCGCCGGGTGCCGGTGGAGCGGCTCGGCCGGTTCAAGCGCAACTATCTCGACACGGCGGTGGGGCACATGCTGGGGTCGCTGCTGCATGACGGACGCCTCTACCGGACGGAGCATCCCGATCCCTGCCATCCCCAGTTCGGGGGGAAGGAGATGCGGAACGGCCTCACCGTCCGCACCGCGCTCATCCCGGCGCGCGACCGGGACATCACCTTCTACTGGACGACCTGAACGTGGCGACAGCCAAGCCGAGGGAAGCGCACCAGCACCTGCACCGCCTCC
>DASTYH010000162.1:0-12917 GCA_035765075.1 Gemmatimonadales bacterium | reverse complement strand
AAGGCCATGAAGGGCGACCGCGAGAAGTGCCTCGAGGCCGGCGCCTCGGACTACATTGCGAAGCCGGTGGACACGGACCAGCTCCTGTCGCTGCTCCGGGTATGGCTGTATCGGTGAGCGGACCCGGACTGATTCCGGCGGCACGATGAAGGGAGACCGCGGAATTCGATGACAGGGGACCGGAGCTCCGGGAACGGAAAGGATCGGGGTGAGGTCTCCCCGCTCATCGCCGGGCGTTCACCGCTCATCGATGAGCCGGTGAACATCCTCCTGGTGGATGACCAGCCCGCCAATCTCGTGGCGCTCGAGGCGATGCTGCAGCCGCTGGGCCAGAATCTCGTGCTCGCCCACTCCGGCCGGGCCGCGCTCAAGCAGCTCCTGGCGCAGGACTTCGCAGTCGTGCTGCTCGATGTCAAGATGCCGTCCATGGACGGCTTCGAGACGGCTGCCCTGATCCGCGAGCGGGAACGCTCCCGGCACACGCCCATCATCTTCCTCACCGCGGCCGACCCCACGCAGACGAGCGCGCTCCGGGGGTACGCGGTCGGCGCCGTGGACTACCTGATCAAGCCGGTGGTGCCGGAGTTCGTCCGCTCGAAGGTGGCCGTCTTCGTCGAGCTGGCCAAGAAGAACGCCGAGCTCGAGCGGCAGGCGGCGCGGCTCCGCGAGAGCGAGCACGACGCCCGGGAGCTCGCCGACATGCGGGCCGAGCTCGTCCGGGACCTCGAGCACAAGAACCGGGAGCTGGAGAGCTTCAGCTACGCGGTCTCCCACGACCTGCGGGCGCCGCTCAGACGGATCGACGGCTTCGCGCGGGCGATCACCGACCAGCTTGCCGGCCAGCTCGATCCCACCGCCGAGCGCTACCTCGGCAACGTCCGGGAATCGGCGCAGCAGATGTCGCAGCTGATCGACGATGTCCTGCACCTCTCGCGCGTCTCCCGGGCCGAGCTCCGCCAGCAGGAGGTGGAGCTGAGCGCCGTGGCCGCCCGATGCCTCGATCAGCTGCGCGAGTCCGAGCCCGGACGGGACGTGACGTTCCGGGTGCGGCCCGGCGTCATTGCGGTCGGGGATGGACGGCTGCTCCGGATCGCGCTCGAGAACCTCCTGTCCAACGCCTGGAAGTTCACCACCGGCCGCACCGGCGCCGTGATCGAGTTCGGCACCGCGCAGGTCGGGGGGGAGAGCGTGTACTTCGTCCGGGACAACGGCGTCGGGTTCGACATGGAGTATGCCGGGAAGCTGTTCGGCCCCTTTCAGCGGCTCCATCGCGCCACCGAGTTCCCGGGGACCGGCATTGGGCTCGCCACCGTGCAGCGCATCATTCACCGCCATGGCGGGCGGATCTGGGCCGAGGCGCGGCCGGGCCACGGGGCGACCTTCTCGTTTACGCTGGGGCGGGTGCGGGGAACGTCAAACGGGGACCGGTGAGGGCTGGCGGGGCCGGCGAATCAGCCGCTTCGGCCCGCGCGGCGCTTCCGGTTCTTGTCCACGATGGCGGCGAGAATGAGGACGTAGGCGAGGAGCCGGATCGAATAGAGGTACGCCGCGCTCTCGAACGGCGAGTAGGAGAGCGCCACGAGGAGGCGCTGGACCGCGAGGATCCAGAACGACACCGCGAGGATCGCGAAGAGCCGGTCGCGGGTCTCCCGCCAGAAGCGCCAGAAGAAGAGCCCTCCCACCAGGTATCCCATCAGGATCGCGCCGTGCACCAGCTCGATCATCACCGCGACCGTGTCGCGCATCAGGCCTCCACCACCAGCCCGTAGAGCAGGATCGCGAGTCCGCCCAGCACGGGGAGACTCCGGATCAGCGACATGTCGGAGGCATCGCCGGTGATCACGTCGACGAGGAGGAGGAGGTTGCCGAGGGCAAATCCCGCGAAGCAGAGGCCGCTCCAGAGGAGGAGCTTCACCCGCTGCTCGCGCCAGCCGCGGAGCAGGAGCACCGCACAGGCGACGCTGGTGAGCGCACAGAGCACGTAGACGACGTAGGCCATCTCAGTCCTCCCTGCGGATGCGGAATGCGTCGGCGAAGGCGCGGACATGGTCCATCGGCTTCGACGCGAGGAGGCCGAGGACGGTGACCCTCCGTCCCGCGTACGCCTCGGCGAGCCGCCCCACGGTGGCGTCGATCGCCTCGGAGCGGGGCGCATAGCGGAATGTGGGCTCGGGATCGTCCGACGCCCGCAGGAGGCCCAGCAGGCGGAGCACGCCCAGTCTTCGTCCCACGGATGTCGGTTCGCGATAGAGGTGCCGCGCCACGCTCTCCGCCGTCCACGCCGTGGCGGGATTCTGGTGGAGGAGCAGCAACACCTCGAGTTGTTCGACGGAATCGATCGACTGCGCCAGGAAGGTCACGACGTCGTCGGGTATGCCGCGTTGCGTCATCGGCCGGGATCACCCTTCTGCGCTCGGGCCAGGGGGGGTACGGAGGC
Organism: Gemmatimonadales bacterium; assembly: GCA_035765075.1. Taxonomy (GTDB): domain Bacteria; phylum Gemmatimonadota; class Gemmatimonadetes; order Gemmatimonadales; family GWC2-71-9; genus CAMLLJ01. The sequence continues at coordinate 10,480 of DASTYH010000162.1, read as the reverse complement.
AATGGGCGAGGCATGCGAACGGTGGGACTCGAACCCACACGGGTTACCCCACAGGATCCTAAGTCCTGCGCGTCTGCCAGTTCCGCCACGTTCGCCGGTGGTGGTGCAAAGCTAACATCGTCTTCCCCGGCCGGGCGATGCGTCGCTAGCGCCTCCGCTTCATCGCCGCGACCAGCCGCCCGACGAGGGCGGAATCCGCGGGAAGGAGCCCCGCCGCGGGGAGCCGCGGCACGAGGTCGGCCCACTTCGGGTGCGCGGCCTGGGCCCGCCTCAGGTACGCCAGCGCTTCCTGCTCCCGCCCCGCGACGGCCAGGCTGATCCCCGTCCAGAATACCGCCTCGCCATTCGTGGCCGAGTCGGGAAGGAAGGCGATGGCCGCGTTGTAGGCGGTAACCGCCTTCGGAATATCGTTCTTCGTGACCCACTCGTCTCCCTCGTTCATCCGGCGGTAGAGCCGGGAGAGGGTGACGAGCCGGCGGAGCTCGGCCACCGGCTGAGGGTGGTCCTCCACGCGGAGGTCGATGAGCCGGTCCGCCCAGGGCCGGCCGGAGCCGGCGGGACCGACGACGACGATGGCGGCGGACTGCCGGCCCCGGATGTCCCCGCCCTCGCGCTCTGCCGCTTCGAGCGCCTGCAGGAGCCGCTCCGCCAGATCCCCCTTTGCGCTTTCGAAGGCGCGGGCCATGGCGGGCCACACGGTGGCCCTCTCCATCAGGTTTGCCTGCACCGAGTAGCCGTTCCCGACGTGATGGCCGGCAGCGAGAATGGCGCGGGCGCCGGTGAACGCCGCCACCCGGCCCCGCGCGTCGATCATCGCCACCTGGCGGACCGCCGAGTCGGGGTCGCTCGCGAGGAGGCCGCGCAGCGCATCCGGCCCGCTCCGCCCGCTCCGCATGAGCTCGAGTCCGAGCGGGCCGTAGCTCGGATCGATGAATGATTGCGTGGCGACCGCGCCGACCCCCGCCTCCGCCCAGGCGACCAGGGAGCCCACCGAGAACCAGTGCGACTGCACCGCCACGCCGATCTCTCCGGTGGCCGAGTCGCGCGCGACGATCGAATAGGTGGCCACCGGCCGGCGTGCCGAGATCCCCTGGGCGGCGAGGGGGACGGCGGCGCCGGTGATCAGCGCGAACAGCGCGAATGTCCTGGTGTGCATGAGAGCCCTGTCGAGGGGGTGCACCGTGGAGAGTACGGGCCGCCCGCCGGTAGCGCCAGCCGCGGAGCGCCAGCCGCGCCGCGCCAGGCGCTCCGCGCTAGGGTGCGCGGCCGAGGACTGCCGTCACCGGGAAGTGATCGGACGGAAATCGTCCCCGGGCCGAGGTCCGCACGATCCCCGCGTCGAGGACGGTCCAGTCGCCGGCAATCAGGATGTGATCGATCTTCTCCCCGGTCGAGTCCCCGCGGAACGCATGGAACGTCCCGACGACGTCGGCGTCGGGGTGCACCGCGCGAAAGGCGTCCCTGAGGCGCGGGGAGGGGTGCGAGCCGGACGGCGCTTCCGCCGCCCCGACGAGGAACCGGTAGGCGGGGTTCGCTTCGCCCGAGTTGAAGTCGCCCAGCACGATCAGCCGATGCCCGGCGCGATGGCGCTCCAGCCACTCCGCGAGGAGCACCGCGCTCCGTTCACGCGAGGGCTGCGATTCGTGATCCAGATGGAGATTGCAGACCAGCACGGTGTCGCTGGTGAGACGGTCCCGGAGCCGCGCCCAGGTGGCGATCCGGGTGATCCGGTTCCCCCACGACATCGAGCCCGGGACGTCCGGCGTGTCGGAGAACCAGAAGGTGCCGCTCTCGAGCGCCTCCAGCCGGTCTTCCCGGTAGAGGAGCGCCGCGTATTCACCCGCCGTCCTCCCGTCGTCCCGCCCCACGCCGATCTCGGCGTATTCCGGGAGCGCCGAGTCCAGCTCGTCGAGCTGGCCGCGGAGCGCCTCCTGCACGCCGAGCGCCGCGGGGTCGAAGTCCCGGATGACGCGCACCACGAGGTCCCGGCGGAAGGGCCAGGAGTCGTCCCCGTCCCGCGCGGTGCCGTAGCGGATGTTGAACGACATCACGCGGAGCTCGGTCGCCGCGGGAGCTGTCGCGGGCGACGGGGCAGGGGCCGAAGGCGTGCACGCGCCGATGAGCAGCGCCAGCGCCGCGGCAAGCGGGAGGCGCACGGCTCGCGGCCTCACCGCCCGCCCTGCAGGCCGGCGCCGCCGAGAATCGAATTGAGGCGCTCCTCGAGCTCCGCGATGTCCCGCACCACCGGACTCGCCCCCGCCCGTGCGAGCACCGACGCCTCGTTTCCCCCGGAGGTGACGCCGACGCATCCCACGCCCGCCTTCCGCGCCGCCTCGGCATCGTACGGCGTGTCTCCCACCATGAGGCATTCCTCCGGATCGAGGCCGAGCTTCCCGAGTGCGGCATGAACGACGTCGGGGGCAGGCTTCGTCTCCTCGATGTCGTCCGCCGTGACCAGCTCGTCGCCCAGCGAATCGAACTCGAGCCCGGCGCTCCGGCCCAGCGCCTCGAGGTGCTCCCGCGCGCTGGAGGTGGCGAGCGCCGTGCGCACGCCGCGGGCGCGAAGCGTCTCGAAGATCTCGGGCACCCGGCGAAAGGCGCGGAGGCTCCGCCGCCCGGCGATCGCAAGGAACTCCTCCGTGTGCCGCTCGCGCAGCGACTCGCCGTCGCGCTCCTCCGCCGCCTCACCCAGGATCGCGGGAACGAGCTTGTCGCCGCCCTTGCCGATCTCGCGCTCGATGCGTTCGCGGGTCACCGGGTATCCGTGGGCGGTGAAGGCCGCTTCCCACGCCTCGACGTGCGCCGGATTGCTGTCGACGAGCGTGCCGTCGATGTCGAAGATGAGGCCGCGTCTGGGCATCACGGAAGGTAAACCAGGATGGGAAAATGACAGCGCCCGCCGTGGCGGGCGCTGTCGGAGGATGGTCCGCCAGGGACTAGAAGATGTACCGCAGTCCCACCTGGGCCTGGCGCGGCTCGCCGAGGCCGGAGCGGATGGTGCCGTCGAAGTTGAGGAAGGTGCCGCCGGATGCCGGGTCCTTGAAGTTGTCGGCGCCGGTGACGTTGAAGACCTCGACGATCGCCTCGAGTGCCCCCTGCCGCCCGAGGGCGATCGGCTTGGAGAAGCGGATGTCCCAGGAGAAGTACCCGTTGTCGCGACGGAGCGTGTTGCGCTGGAGGACCGTCCCGTCGGCACAGATGCGGTCGGTGGCGAGCGCCGCCCGCTCCACGGCCCCGGGCACGGAGGGAGTGCAATCCTGCGATGCCGGCTGCGGCGAGTAGAGGCTCACCCGGTTGTTGACGAAGATCTCGCCCGGCAGCACCGCCAGCACCCAGGCATTGACGCGGTGGCGCTGGTCGCGGTCGCTCCAGTTGTACTCGCGCTCGAGCTCATCCGCCTTGGCGTAGCGGAAGAGGAACGGGTCGCGCTCGTTGTCGTCGTCCGACTTGTCGAAGGACAGCGTGTAGTTGAGCTGGAACTGGAGCCGCGAGCCGGTCATGCGCTTGAGCTCGAGCGTGACGCCGTTGTAGCGGGAACGGGCGCTGCTCTGCACCACGGTGAGCGTGCCGATGCCGTTGCCTCCGGGAAGGCCGGTGGCCCAGGGGCTCCCGAAGACGGGGTCGTTGCCGTTGATGAAGCGCGTGAGGTGATCGGTGCGCGCGTGGGTGAAGCTGATCCCCGCGGCTACGCTCGCGCCCACCTCCCGCTCGTAGCCGACCGTCGCGGTGAAGGTGCGCGGGTTCTGGAAGTCCTTGTCGAAGACGAACACGCCGGGCTGGAACGGATCACCGGCCGGCGCGGGAAGGAGCTCCCCGTAGATGGGCGGCGCGCCGAGGATGCCCGTGAGCGAGCTGTTGCGGAAGATCGTCTGCCCGCGGGAGCCATCGGTGCTGCGGCTGCTCGCCAGGTTGAGCCCCGGGATGCGCGCATAGTAGATGCCCGCGTTGGCGCGGAGCACCTGCCTGCCGTCGCCGGCAACGTCATAGGCGATGCCGAGCCGCGGCTGGAACATCCCCTTGTCGGAGGGGATCGTCCCGTCTCCCGGGAACTCGAACGTGCCCTGCGGATTGGTCACCGTCTGACCGATGAACGGGGCGTAGAAGAGATCGTCGATCGGCGTGATCAGGTCCGGCTGGATCTGCGCCTCCCACCGGAGCCCGTAGTTGAGCGTCAGGTTTGCCTGGGGCTTCCAGCTGTCCTGGATGAAGAGCGCGATCTCGTTCTGGATGATCTCCTGGGTGCCGGCCTCCTCCACGCTGAGCCCGCCGACGCCGGCCTGCTGGAGGTAGAGCGCCACGGGGCCGGTGATGGTGGTTCCGGCGGGGCAGGCGCCCGTGGTGTTGCTGCTGCCGTCCGAGCACTCGACGTAGAGATTTCCCTGCGCCACGTAGTTGAGGAATCCCTCCACCGAGGTGAAGCCGAAGCGCCCCTGCTCGAATCCGCGGAAGGTCTGCTTGACGCCGGTCCGGTTCCACTCACCGCCGAACTTGAAGAGGTGGTTGCCGCTCACGATGGATACGTTGTCGAGCACCTGGAAGCGGAAGTCGTAGGCATCCACCGGAATGAAGAAGGGAATCCCCAGCCGGTACCCGCTGAAGCCGCCCGGTCCGACGAAGCCGATGTCGGTGTCGGGGAAGGGGCGATCGGTCTCCGGATTGATCGGCCCCTCGTACGGGCGGGGCCGCTCCTCGCGGGCCAGCTGGAAGCGGAACTCGTTCGACAGGGAGGAGGAGAGCTGGGAGCTGAGGCTCCCGTTCACGGCGTGGGAGAAGTCCCGCTCCACGGCGTTGGCGCTTCGGCCCCAGAAGTCCACATCGAACGTCCCGTTCTCCTGGCGCGAGTTGGTGTAGTTGTACTTGAGGGTGGCGTTGTGCCGGTCGGTGATCCGGAAGTCGAGCTTGGCCATGAACGCGTTGGCGTCGTTGGTGCGCGTGATCGGCCCGAAATCTCCCTCGAGCGCCCCGCCGAAGGCGGTGTCCACGAACGCCAGGAGGTCGGCATCGATGAGGCCCAGCCGGTCGGTCTGCTTCGTCTCCTCGTATTCCTGCTGGTCATAGGCCAGGAAGAAGAAGATCCGGTCCCGCATGATCGGGCCGCCGAGGGTGGCGCCGAACTGGTGCTGGCGGAAGTCGGGCGTGAACCCGCTGGTGGCGCCGCCGGGGAAGGTGTGGGAGAAGTTCCCGGAGAGATCGTCGTACTTCCCGAAATAGTGCGCCGAGCCATGGATCTCGTTGGTGCCCGACTTGGTGATGATGTTGAGGAACCCGCCGCCCGATCGGCCGAACTCGGCGTTGGCGCCGTCGGAGACGACCACGAATTCCTGGACCGCATCGAGATTGAAGGTGAACGGCGGCCGCTGCCCGCCGCGCTGCTCGCCGAAGAAGGGATTATTGAAGTCCGCCCCGTCCACCGAGACGTTGTTGTGGATGCCCCGCTGGCCCCCGATGCTGATCTCGTCGCCGTCGGGACCCTGCACGATGCCGACGTTCGGGGTGAGCGTCGTGAAGTTGAAGATGTTGCGTCCGTTGTTGGGCAGCCCCTCCACCGCCGCGACCGGGATGCTCGTGGCCGATTGCGACGCGGTCACGTCCACCGGCGGCTCGCCGCTCTCGATCGCGATGTCGCCCAGCTGGATGGCCTGCGCCTCGAGCGCGAACTCCACCTCGGCCGTCTCGCCGAGACTCACCCGGAGTCCCCGCTGGAACTCGGCCCGGAAGCCGAGCGCGCGCGCGCGGACCTCGTAGGTCCCGAGCGGCAGGAGGGTCGCGATGAAGACGCCCCGGCTGTTGGTGGTGAGATTGCGGACGAAGTTGGTGTTCACGTTCCGCACCGTGATCGACGCGTCCGCGATCGGATCGCCATCCTCGGCGCTCACCACCCCCCGGATCACCCCGGTGGTGGCCTGGGCCTGGGCCAGCACTGTTGTCGGAAGGACCGCTGCGAGGAGCAGGGCGAGCGGCAGGGCGAATCGTACACGGGAGAGCGGCATCGGCATCCTCCGGATCGGGGAGCAAGCGACTGCCTGATGGGGGTGGGAAGCGCCCTACGTTACGACCGGACTCGACGGCGGGCAAGACGGGCGCCAAAACGCCCGCCGGGGGGCGGGCGTTTCGGATTGCCGGTGGACACGAAGATCAGCGATTGCTGCCGAGCCGGACGCGCTCGATGAATGAGGTGGTTCCGTTCGGGGACACCGCGAGCACCTCGAGCGTCGCGATCTTGCCGGCGCCGATCGAGCGCAGCGCCGCCTGCAACTCCGCCTCGGTCCGCACCTTGCGGCCGTCGGCCGACAGGATGATGAATGCCGCCCCGCGCTCCGGGCCCGAAAGGTTCGACTCCCAGGCGGGGCCGCCCGGCGTGACCTCGGTGACCATGACGCCCTGGGTTCCGGCGGGGAGCCCGAGCTGCTGCGCCACCGACGACGTGACCTGCTGCACCCGCGCGCCGAGGAGCTCCTGCGCGGCGCCACCGGGCCGGCTGGCGGGCTCCGCCGCAGCGTCCTCCTCGTCGTCCGCCTCGCCGCGGTCAGCGGTGGCCGGATCGAGCGATTCGAGCTGCACCCGGAAGGTCCGGCGCGAGCCGCCCTCCCGGGCAACCTCGATGCTCACCACCTCACCCGGCTTCCGGAAGCCGATCTCCTGCTGCAGCTGGCCGACACGGTCGATCCGCTTCCCGTCCACGCCGATGATGACGTCTCCCGGCTTGATGCCGGCGCGGCCGGCGGGAGAGTCCTCGCCGGAGAGGCCGCTCACCAGCACGCCGCGGATTTCGTCGAGCCCGACATCCTCGGCATCCTCCAGGCTCGCCTCCGCTATGGCGACACCGATGGCGGCGCGATGCACCTGGCCATCGGAGATGAGCTGCCGCATCACGTCCCGCACCAGATTGATCGGAATGGCGAAGCCGTAGCCGGAGTAGAAGCCGGTCTGGCTGGCGATGGCCGAGTTGATGCCGATCACTTCGCCGCGGACGTTCACGAGCGGTCCGCCGGAGTTCCCGGGGTTGATCGCGGCGTCGGTCTGGATGAAGTCCGCGATGTCGAGATTGCTGCGCTGGAGGTCCCGGAGCGCGCGCCCCTTGGCGCTGATGATCCCGGAGGTGACGGTGAAGGTGAGGCCGTCGCTCAGGGGGTTGCCGATGGCCAGCACCCACTCCCCGATCTTGCCGGTGTCGCTGTCGCCGAGCGCCGCCGGGCGGAGGCCCGAGGCTTGGATCTTGAGCACGGCGACGTCGGTGGCGGGATCGGTGCCGACCACGGTGGCGGTGAACTCCCGCCGGTCGTACAGCCGGACGGTGACCCGCTCGGCCCCCTCGACGACGTGGTTGTTCGTCAGGATGTAGCCGTCGGTGGAGACGATGAAGCCGGACCCGCTCCCCTGCTCGATCCGCGGCTCCCGGTTGTTGCGGGGGCCGAAGAACTGCTCGAAGCCGGGCGGGAGGCGCCGCTGGCTCGGCTGGGCGGTCCGCTGGGCCTTGATGTAGACGACGCTCGGCACGACGGCGTCGGCCACGGCGGCGAGGGCATCGCTGAATTCCGCGAGCGGTGCCGCCTGGGGGATGGAGGGCGCGGCCACCGGGGTGATCGTGGTGGGCCGGGCCGGCTGCTGCGCGAGGCCGCTCCGGGGCAGGTCGAGCAACCCGGCAAAGAGGAGGCCGAGCGCAAAGGCGAGCGTGACGAGCGCGCCGAACTTGAGCCAGTTGAGCGAACGTACGGACATGGGCAATCCAGTGCAGCGGTCCAGAATGCGGTCGAACAGCGGTCGACGGGAGCTCCTACTAACCTAACAGGGATGCACGGGGGGAAGTTTCAGTCGCGGAAGCGGGCGGGTGAGCGGACCGGGTACAGTGCCCGATACGCCCCCCGCCCGCCGGACCGCCTGACTGCCCGCGCTACTTCTTCGAGTCGTCCACGATCTCGTAGTCCGCCTCGACCACGTCCGACTCAGCCCCCGCCTCGCCGGCGGGCGCTTCGGCGCCCGGAGGGGTCCCCGCGGCGGCTTCCGCGCCCGCCTGGGCCTGGTACAGCGCAGCCCCGGCCGCCGAATAGGCGGCGTTCAGCTCGTCGAGGGCGGTGCGAATCCCGTCCGCCTCGCCGGTCCGGAGTGCCGCCTTGCCGGCCTCCACCGCGGCGTCGAGCCGGGTCTTGGCATCGGCCGGGAGCTTGTCCACCCACTCCTTGCTGTCCTTCTCCACCCGGTAGACGAGTCCGTCCAGCTGGTTCCGCGCCTCGATCTGGTCACGCCGGGCCTTGTCCTCGGAGGCATGCGCCTCGGCGTTCTTGACCATCTTGTCGATCTCGGCGTCGGAGAGGCCGCTGGACGCCTCGATGCGGATCTTCTGCTCCTTGTTCGTCGCCTTGTCCTTGGCGGAGACGTGGAGGATGCCGTTGGCGTCGATGTCGAAGGTCACCTCGACCTGCGGCATGCCGCGCGGGGCGGGCGGGATTCCGGTGAGCTGGAACTTCCCGATCGTCCGGTTGTCCACCGCCATCTGCCGCTCGCCCTGCAGCACGTGGATCTCGACCGTGGTCTGGTTGTCCTCCGCCGTGGAGAAGACCTCCGACTTCTTCGTCGGAATCGTGGTGTTCCGCGGGATGAGGACCGTCGTCACGCCGCCCAGCGTCTCGATGCCGAGCGAAAGCGGGGTCACGTCGAGGAGCAGTACGTCCTTGACGTCGCCGCCGAGCACACCGCCCTGGATGGCCGCGCCGATCGCCACCACCTCGTCGGGATTGACCGAGCGGTTCGGGTCCTTCCCGAAGAAGCCCTTGACGATCTCCTGGATCTTCGGAATGCGCGTCGAGCCGCCGACGAGGATCACCTCGTCGATCTGCTTCGGGTCGAGCCCGGCATCCTTGAGCGCCTGCTGCATCGGCGGGAGCGTGCGCTGGATGAGGTCGTCCACCAGCTGCTCGAACTTGGCGCGCGAGAGCGTGTAGTTCAGGTGCTTCGGGCCGCTCTGGTCCGCCGTGATGAACGGCAGGTTGATGTCGGTCGTCGTGGTGGTCGACAGCTCCATCTTGGCCTTCTCCGCGGCTTCCTTGAGCCGCTGGAGCGCCATCGGGTCCTTGGAGAGGTCGATTCCCTGGTCGCGCTTGAACTCGGTGACGAGCCAGTCGATGACCCGCTGGTCGAAGTCGTCGCCGCCCAGGTGGGTGTCGCCGTTGGTGCTCTTCACCTCGAAGACGCCCTCGGCCAGCTCCAGCACGGAGATGTCGTAGGTGCCGCCGCCCAGGTCGAAGACCGCCACCTTCTCGTCCTTCTTCTTGTCGAGGCCGTAGGCCAGCGCCGCCGCCGTCGGCTCGTTGATGATGCGCATCACCTCGAGGCCCGCGATCTTGCCGGCGTCCTTCGTGGCCTGGCGCTGCGCATCGTTGAAGTAGGCCGGGACCGTGATGACCGCCTTGTCCACCTTGGTGCCGAGATAGTCTTCCGCGGTTTGCTTCATCTTCTGCAGGATCATCGCGGAGATCTCGGGGGGCGTGTACTTCTTGGCCTGGATCTCGACCGAGGCGAGGCCGTTCTGTCCGGCCTCGACCTTGTAGGGCACGTGCTTCGTTTCCTCGGTGATCTCGTTCATGCGCCGGCCCATGAAGCGCTTGATCGAGAAGATCGTCTGCTTCGGATTGGTCACGGCCTGGCGCTTCGCCACCTGGCCCACGAGCCGCTCGGCGTCCTTGGTGAACGCCACCACCGACGGCGTCGTCCGACCGCCTTCGGCGTTCGGGATCACGACGGGATCGCCGCCCTCCATGACCGCGACGACGGAATTGGTCGTGCCGAGGTCGATGCCGATGATCTTGGATGCCATGTCTGCTCCCTTTCTCCCACTGCCCGTTCAGGTGGCCGGTGCCCGGTGTTCGGCGCGCGCCCGCGCACCGCACCCGCGATTCGATCTCCGGGAAAGTGCAATCCGCGTACCGCAGTATCCTGCCACATTGGCAGAGGGCAACGCCGCTTCCCGCCGGGATTTGCAGGCCTGAGCCGCGTGTCTGCAGGGTAGGAGAGCTCGGGCAGGAATCTGCGCCGGCTGCCGCGGCTGGCGCGCGGGGACCAGTCGCTCAGGCCGCTGCGAGCGTGTCGAGGACGTCCCGATCGAGCCGATGGTCGCCTGGGAAGGCGTGCACCTGGGCGGCCGGCCAGAGTGCGCGGACCCGGCTCGCCGCGCTCTCGAAGTGCGCCGCGGGAATGAGCGGGTCCCGGTCCCCTCGAACGAGATGAACCGTGGCGCCCGGAAGCCGGTCGTGGACGGCGGCGAGCTCGCCGGGGACGTCCCCCGCCCAGAGGATGAGGTCGTCGCACCGGGTCGCGCCGCCCGCGAGCCAGCGGACGACCGTGGCGGCGCCCTGGGAGAATCCCAGCACGCGGACGCGGGCGCGCGGGGGCGGGGCCACCGACTCCCGCACCCGGTCCAGCCAGCTGATCTGGTCCGCGATCTCGGCGTCCCGGTCCGCCCGGGTCATCCACGAGGCCCCGATCC
>DASTYH010000161.1:0-3508 GCA_035765075.1 Gemmatimonadales bacterium | reverse complement strand
AACCCGGGACCTCCTGCTCCCAAAGCAGGCGCGCTACCGGACTGCGCCACACCCCGTGCGGGGTTGAGAATAGTCGTGGCGCGCCGGCAGCGACAGTCGTTGCCCGCTACATCCGATGCGCGGAGGAATCACCCTTTCCGGTCACGCGGTGCCAGGCATCCCGGACCGAATCCTTGATGTCCTCCCAGGTCGACTGGCCGCGGTGCTCGTAGCGATCCCAGCCGGCACGAAGCTCCGGCTCCGCCTCCTCCCAGGTGCGGCCGGGGGACCGACCCGCATTCTCGAAGCCGTAGCGGTAGGCGCCGCGGTAATAGTCGAAGTCGCGGCCACGCGAATATGGACGTGAGCTGTAGTTGTCCCGCCACCACCGCTCTTCGGTGTTCCAGTCACTCGGCGTGATGTTCTGCTTGTTTGCCATGTGCGGCCTCCCCAATTCTGTGGCATGGGCTATCAATAACGCCTGCACATGGATAGCGCTTTGGGAGGGGTACCAGCGTGACGGGGGTCAACCCGGCGGGAATGCCGTGCGGCGCACAACGTGGAGCGTGACCTCTCAGGGGGGCCCGATCGGGGGACCCGCGGCGCGGCCGAGTGCGGCGATGAGTTTCGCCAGCGCACGGCCACGGTGGCTCACTGCGTCCTTTTCGTCGGCCGTCACCTCGGCAAAGGTCCGCCCGAGATCGTCGCTCAGGAACCAGGGATCGTAGCCGAATCCCCCGTCGCCTCTCGGCTCGGCGAGAATCGTCCCGTCACACGAGCCTTCGAACACTTCGGGAATGGCGCCGGGGCTCCGCAGCAGGACGATCACGCACCGGTAGCGCGCCCGCCGCTTCGACTCGGGGGCGCCGAGCAGCCGGCGGTGGAGCTCGGCGTTGTTGGCGGCATCCACTGCAGCGGGCGAGCCGGACACACCGGCCCAGCGCTTCGAGCGGACGCCCGGCTCCCCGCCGAGTGCCAGCACCTCCAGCCCGGAATCGTCGGCAATGGTCGGGAGCGCGCTCCGGCGAGCGAAATACTCCGCCTTTCTCCGGGCGTTGCCCTCGAACGAATCGGCCGTCTCGAGGAGCTCTTCGACGGGCTCCTCGAGGATGCCTGCCTGCCCGGGGAAGACGACCTCGTGTCCCGCGGCTTCGAGCACCCGCTGCATCTCCCGCTGCTTGCCGGCGCTTCGGGTTGCGACGAGCAGCTTCACCAGCCGAGCGCCGTGCGCTGCGCGGCAAAGAGGCGGGTGATGCCGGTCCGCCCGTACTCCAGCAGGGCGTCGAGCTCTGCGCGCGAGAAGGTACTGTTCTCCCCGGTTCCCTGGACCTCGACAAAACGATCGGGTTCCAGCATGACGAGATTGGCGTCCACGCCGGCGTCTCGATCCTCCAGATACATCAGGTCGAGTCGCGGCTCTCCATCGACGATCCCGACGCTCACCGCCGCGACGAGGGAGCCGAACGGCGAGGGATTCCCCGTCCGAGCGGCGAGCCAGTCGCAGGCATCGGCCAGCGCGACACAGCCACCGGTGATGCTCGCCGTGCGGGTACCGCCATCAGCCTGGAGCACGTCGCAGTCGATGCGGATCGTGTATTCGCCGAAGGCCATGGTCTTCATCGCGGCCCGGAGGGAGCGGCCGATCAGTCGCTGAATCTCCTGCGTGCGGCCTCCCGGGCCGTTCCGTTCGCGCGGCGTCCGCTCCGACGTCGCGCGCGGGAGCATGGCGTATTCCGCCGTTACCCATCCGAAGCCGGTGCCCTTCCGGAATCCGGGAACGCCGGTCTCGACGCTTGCGGTGCAATGGACGAGGGTCCCCCCCATCCGGATGAGGCAGGAGCCTTCGGCGTAGGGATTGGCCGCGCGCTCGAGAACCAGTGGGCGCAGCTCTTCCGGCGCGCGGTTGTCAGGTCGTGGCATTGCGGGTCCTGCGCCCGCCTCAGATCGGAGCTTCGGCTCTGGGGCGGAACTTGAAGGTGTGATTGAAGAGCGGGAGATCGAGCGATTCCTCGTACCCGGTCTCGATGACGATTCGCGGCGGCCGTTGCGTCCGAACGATCCTGAAGCGGTGTGCATCGACCGGGAGGCCGAGGTTGTCCACCTTGTCCGCGAGGCGGCGGCGAATGACCTGATCGTCAAGACTCGGCGCGAGGCGCGCCACCGACTTCATTTCCTCGAGGAGCTGGTAGTAGCGGATGTACACTTCGCCGATGTTGATGCCATAGTAGAGCGCCCCGACGAACAGCGCGAGCGTCAGCAGGCACCCGAGGCGGCTCTCTCCCCGACGTGAGCGGATCACCATTGGGATTGCGCTCCTTCGACGATGTTGACCGTCAACCGCTGCAGTGCCTCTTCCCGCCCGTCCGCTTCCGTTTCCCGATCGGGCTCATAGTCGCCCTCGACCGTGAGCCCGGCACGCTGCCAGAGCGTCCGGCTGGTCCGCTGATTCACGATCTCGACCGTCACCGTGATCTGGACCAGCCGGCGCGTTACGCTCACCCGGTTGTTCACGTCGTTCCCCGTATAGGCCACCGGAACGTCGGGCTCGTACCGCGTGATGCTGCCGCGCACGATCGCGTCCGCCGTCTCCTCGCCCGCCTGGCGCAGGCCGAGCCGCTCCTCGACCGCGGCGCGGACGGCGGTGTTCACGTCCTGGGTGAGCGTCGGCTCGGGCGTACGGTTGTCGAAGGGGAGGACGGCGACGGTGCGAATGTCGGAGGGGAGGCCGCCGCCGCTGAAGCGATAGAGGCAGCCGCCGAGCGAGACGAGGCTAGCGGCCGCCAGGAACCCAGAGATCAGTCGGATACGGCTCAGATGGGACGCTCGCGGTGAAGGTGAGCGAAAGGCGCGCCGGCACCGAGGGGACGGTCAGCCGGCTCCGGATCGGCCGCCCGTCGGGGCCGAACTCCGTCTCGACGCGGCCGATGATCTTTCCCCCATTGCGCGACTCGGCGACGAGGCGAGCCGGAGTGCGCTGGCGGACATAGGAGACGGTGTCGGCTCCCTCGCGCCACTGCCACGTGGTACCCGTGGAATCCGCGCTGCCGCGCAGCTCGGCGCCCTCGGGCGGCATCCGCTCGACACCGAACATCGCCCACATCAGTGGGTAACTCGGAACGAGGCGCTCGATGATGTCCGGCGGCTCGGTCCAGCGCGCCGTATCGCCCACGACGACGGCGGCGCCGCGACCCGCGCCCAGCGGGCCCACCACGTCGAGCCGGACGGAATCGGGGCCCGCCATCCGCGCGGTGCCCCGGCCGCCCGCGGCCCCGCGATCGTCCTGCAGCTGCCAGCGGAATCGAATGGTCCTGTGCCCGGTCGGGGTGCTGGCCTCGACCCAGGCGCCGACTTCGGCGCGTCCGAGCTCCGGGGCGGCGTCAGGCACGAGCGCGGGCGGGCGGCCCGGCGCACAGGCGAGAACGGAGAGAGCAAGATAGGCTCCGGCTCTCCGGGGGTCAACAAGAAAGTGTTGCGGCATCAATAGTTATAGCCGAAGAAGAAGGAGACGAACCAGGCATCGCGCTCGTCG
>DASTYH010000160.1:0-8718 GCA_035765075.1 Gemmatimonadales bacterium | reverse complement strand
TCCTTCGCCTCGGGATAGAACGTCGAGAGCGCGCCGACCGCGCCGAGCAGCATGCCCATCGGGTGCGCGTCGTAGCGGAAGCCCTCGAGGAACTTGATGATGTTCGTGTGGACGTAGGTGTGGTACCGGATGTCCGTGGTCCACGTCTCCAGCTGCGCGGCGGTCGGCAGCTCGCCGGCGGAGAGGAGGTAGGCCACCTCGAGGAACGAGGCCCGCTCGGCGAGCTCCTCGATCGGATATCCGCGATAGCGGAGGATGCCCCGGTCGCCGTCGATGTACGTGATGGCGCTCCGGCAGGCGGCGGTGTTCATGAACGCCGGATCGTAGGTCATGAGGCCGAAATCGTCGTCGGCCACCTTGATCTGGCGGAGGTCCATCGCCTTGATCGTCCCGTCGCTGATGGGGACCTGATAGGCGGTGCCCGTGCGGTTGTCGGTGATGGTCAGGGAGTTGTCGGGCACGTGGCTTCCTCTGTGATGCCGGGCGGGGCAGGGCGGTGTCGTGTCGCGGCAAAGATAGTCGCGGTCGGGGCGGGGTCACAACCGACGCTGCAACATTCGGGGCGCCCCCGGCGTAGATTGGAATGGCCGCCGATCGGGACCGCGACGGCAGAGCCCCCTCACACACATCCGAGCGAACACCCATGAGATCGCTGGCACTCCTCGCGCTGGTCGCCGCCCATGCCGCACCGCTGGCGGCGCAGATGACCGTCGACACGACGGGGTCCGGAGCGCTCATCGCCCAGGCGATGGACCGCTCCGAAGTGATGCAGAACCTGCAGCACCTGAGCGACGCCATCGGTCCGCGCCTGAGCGGCTCGGATGCCATGCGCCGCGCCAACGACTGGGTGGCCGAGCGGTTCCGCGCCTACGGGCTCGCCGCGCGCCTCGAATCCTATCCCTTCGGCGTCACCTGGGAGCGCGGCCCGATCGCGGTGACGCTCACTGCGCCGTTCCGCCGGGCGCTGCTCGCGTACAGCTGGGCGTGGACCGAAGGGACGGGGGGAAAGACCCTTGCCGGGCCGGTGGTGCGCGTCTCCATCGGGAGCGCCGAAGAGCTCGAGGCGGCCCGCGACCGGATTCGCGGCGCGTGGGTCATGCTGAGCGAGCCGGCTTTCGTCTGGAATCCCGACGGACCGCCGATGACGCCCGAGGATTCCGCCGCGCGCCGCGCCGACGTGGAGCGCCGCCGGGCCGCCGCCCGGGCCGACGCCGACACCAGCGCCGCCGCCCGCGAGCTCCGCCAGCAGTTCGCGGTGGATCGTCCGTTCCTGATGCGGAAATACGGGGCGCTCGGTACGATCTTCGACGGCGCCAAGGAGCACGCGCTCGTCACCATGAGCGGCTCGCCCAACCGCGTCTCGCCGCTGCCGAACATCGTGGTCTCGCACGAGGACTACCTCATGCTGAGCCGGCAGGTCGAGGCCGGCCTCGCGCCGCGGATCGAAGCGAGCATCCAGAACCGGATCGGATCGTCACCCGTCGAACAGTGGAACACGGTCGGCGAGATCCGCGGCACCGAGTACCCCGGGCAGGTGGTGATCCTCGGCGCCCACCTCGACAGCTGGGATCATGCGCAGGGCGTGACCGACAACGGCGCGTCCTCGATGGCGGTGGTCGAGGCCGCGCGCATCATCGCACAGAGCGGGCTCAAGCCGAAGCGGACGATCCGCTTCATCCTCTTCAGCGGCGAGGAGCAGGGACTCCTCGGCTCGAGGGCCTACGCCGCCGCGCACGCCGCCGAAGCGGACAGCATCCAGGCGGTGATGGTCCTCGACAATGGGACGGGGATGATCCTCGGGCAGGCGCTGCAGGGCCGCAATGAGCTGGCGCAGCTCTGGACCGACCTGCTCGCGCCGGTGACGGCGCTCGGTGCGGGGCGGGTGCGGGAAGCGAACAAGGGGGGAACCGATCACCTGGCGTTCGTGCCCTATGGCGTGCCGGCCTTCAACTTCGACCAGGAGCCGCGGGGGTACAACCACACGCACCACTCGCAGTCGGACACCTTCGACAAGGCGGTGGCGGCGGACCTCCGGCAGGCGTCGGCGGTCATGGCGGTGACCGCCTTCGAGCTCGCCAATCTCCCGGTGCTCCTGCCGCGCGGCGAGAAGCGCCCGGTGACGCCCCCGATGCCGGCCCGCCCGAGCCCGGGAGTGGCGGCGAGGTAGACGCGGGTCGCTGGGCGCTGGGCGCTGGTCGCAAGATGCCGGACGCGCGACGGGGAGCGGGGGCCAGTTCGCCCCGCTCCCCGTCTGCCGTCCAGCGACCAGCGACTACTTCTCCTTCCGCACCCGGCAGGTCGTCTCGAATCCTCCGCGCACGTTGTAGACGGTCATGACCTCGAGGCGCTTCGGCTGCAGCGAGCGGAAGAGGTCCTCGGCGATCCGCGCAGTGGCATGCTCCTGGAAGATGCCGACACTCCGGTAGCTCATGACGTAGTACTTGAGACTCTTGAGCTCGACGCAGCGGTCCGACGGAGTGTAGGTAATGCGCAGGAGCGCGTAGTCGGGAAGACCGCTGTACGGGCAGACCGCGCTGAACTCCCGCGTCTCCGTGACGATCTCCTGCTCGGGGCCGTCGTAGGCAAAGGTCTCGAGCGCCGCGGCATCGATGGCCTCGGGGCCTGAAAAGGGCAGTGTCCTGCCTTCAGCGATGGGCATGCGTCAGTCCGGTCATGTTGGCCGGGAATCTAATCGCCGGGCGGGGCGCCGCGTCAGCGGCCGATGGGGAATCCGAGCGCGGCGGCGAGGCGGAGCGGCCAGGGGCGGGCAAAGCCCAGCGCGGCCTGGGCCCGATGGCGCTGGAACTCGGGGCGGAGGCGGGCATCGCTCCTGGCGGCACGGCGGAACGCCCGCGCGGCGGCCCGGTGCATGGCACGCAGCCGCGGCTCCGGAATGAGCGCATAGGCGGCATCGCGGACCGACGGGCTGAAGAAGTCGTAGCGCCCGTCGGCGGTCTCCCGGAGGAGCCGGCGGGCGACCGCCTCGGCCAGCGCCGCATCGAGCGACTCGGTCTCCAGTCCGGCCACCGGCGCCAGCAACGCGCGGGTGGCGACGTCGCCGAGCACGGCAGCGGCGTCGACGGCGCGCCTCGGCTCCGCCTGCATCCGGTCGATCCGGCGGCGCGCCCGCTCCAGCGGGTCGTCGAGCGCGAGCGGCGCCACGCCGACACCCGCGGCCATGGCCCATCCGCGCGCGGGGTCGAATCCGAGCAATCCTTCGGCCACGAGCAGCTGCATCGCGCGGACCAGCTGGCCGGCGTGGCCCTCGGTGTCGGCGTGGAGCCGACGGGCGAGGGAATCGAGCAGTCGCTCCGGCAGCGGCGCCATCGAGCGGACGACCTGCTTCGTCTCTGCCGCGGAGAATGGCTCGAGGCGGACGTGCGCCGTCGCCGGGAGGCGCCGGATCGCGGCGCCGAGTGCCGGCGCTTCCGCCCACCCCGGGGACGCGGCGATGAGGAGGAGCGTCCCCGCCGCCGGCGCCGCAAGGAGGTCGGCGACCGCGTCCGCACTTTCCGGGGCGGCGGCGACATCGGCGAGGATCAGCATTCGCGCGGCGGGGAGCGGGGTGTCGGTTGCGCGGCGCACCGAGGCACGCGGCCACTTCTCGCCCACCAGGCGTGCGAACTCGCGCAGCATGCGCGACCGGCCCGATCCCTGCCCGCCGCTCACGACCGCCACCGCCCGCTCGCCGGCGCGTGCCGCATTCCAGGCGCCGGCGAGCACATCGAACGCCCGCTCGCGCCCCACGAAGTCCGGCTCGCGCAGCGTGGTGACGGGGCGGTCTGCGTCCAGCAGGCGGTCCGCCTCCGCGCGGCGGCCAAGATGCCGCAGTGTCGCGACGAGCCGGCTCTGCGCATGCGGATCGCCCGCTGCGTTGCGGGCCCACCACTCGGCATTCGACACCGCCGCAGACCAGCGCCCCGCTTCCTCCGCCTCGCGGCACCGGAGCTGGCAGACGAGGGACAGCTGGTCCCGCAGGCGTTCGCGGGCACTCCGGAGCCATTCGCGGAACGCCTCGCCGCCGATTCCGTCGGCATCGGCCAGGTACTGGCCCCCCCAGAGGGCGATGGCGTCCTCCCACCGCTCGTCGGCGCATGCGGCAAAGAACTCGGCGCTGTCCGTGACGAGGACCCCGTCGGCGAGGCGGACGGAGTCGCCGACGAACTCGATGCCGTTCCCGAGGCACCGCCGCAGATCGCTCAGCGCCTGCCGGAGCGAATGGCGGCCGCGCGTCTCGTCCCGCCCATCCCAGAGAAGGCGCCAGAGCTCCTCGCGAGGCGCGGCCAGCGGCGCGCGCTCCGCGAGCGCGGCCAGGAGCGCGAGCTCCTTCCGGCGTCGGGCGAGCAGCAGCTGGTCGCCATCCCGAAGTTCGAGGCGGCCGAGAGTGGTGAGGCGCATGGGTGTCGGCGCAAGTGACGGGGAAGAGGGCGTTTGACCCCGCTTTCCCCGGGGAGGGCTAACATGCAGCCGGTTCGGGGATCGCGGAAGGGCGACCCCCGGACCGGTCCCTGCTGGGTCAGAGGCGCACGATCCCGCGCTCGAGCCAGGCGTGCGCGCCCTTCAGCACCCGCTGCGCGACGCCGTACGCCTTCGCATCGTCGTTGAAGAAGACGTCCTCGAACCTGTCATGCACGCGCCGTCGCGCCTGGCGGCAGAAGAGGTCGGCCAGCTCGATCGGGCCCCGGTTCGACGGATCGCGCGCCACCTCGGCGCGGGCGCGGGCGCAGACGGCGGAGATCGCGAGCAGCTCGGCGCCGATCTCGACGAGCCGGCCCAGCACCATCTGCCGCTTTTCGAGCTTCGGCCCGAAGCGGATCATGCAGTGGAAGAGCGTGCGCGCGAGCTTCCGCGAGCGCCGCTCCGCAAAGCGGACGTGCGTGGCGAGCGCCCCGAACTCCCCGTACCGCGGCCACCTTCCCCAGCCGAGCCACCGGGTCGGATACCACCAGGCATAGAAGCCCGCCGCGCGAAGGAGTCCGCGCAGCTTCCCCCGAAGCGGCACCCTGGGGTCGATGAGGTCGCCCGCGACCTTGAGATGGGTGTCCACCGCCTCGCGGGCGATGAAGAGCCGCATGATCTCGCTCGATCCCTCGAAGATCAGGTTGATGCGCATGTCACGGAGGATGCGCTCGACGGGATCGGGTCGCTCCCCCCGGCTCCGGAGCGAATCGGCGGTCTCGTAGCCGCGTCCTCCCTTGATCTGCAGCGTGTCGTCGGCGATCCGCCAGCCGGTCTCGGTGTTCCACATCTTCGCCATCGCCGCCTCGAGGCGGATATCGTAGCCGCCGCGGTCCGCCATGCCGCTCGCGAGGTCGCTCACTGCCTCCATCGCGAAGACATCGGCGGCCATCCGGGCCAGCTTGCTGGCGATCGCCTCGTGCTTGCCGATCGGCGCACCCCACTGCACCCGGTCCGCCGCCCAGCGCCGCGAGATCTCGAGGCAGCGCTTCCCGGCGGTCTGACAGGATGCCGGGAGCGTGAGTCGACCGGTGTTGAGCGTCATGAGGGCCAGCTTGAGGCCCTTCCCCTCGCCCCAGAGGACATTCTCCGCCGGCACCTTGACGTTCGTGAAGCGGATCACGCCGTTCTCGAGCGCCTTCAGTCCCATGAAATGCAGCCGCTGGACAACCTCGACGCCGGGCCAGTCCGCCTCGACGATGAACGCGGTGATGCGCTTCCCGGTCCGCGCCATCACCACGAAGAGCTCCGCGACGGTGCCATTGGTGCACCAGAGCTTCTCGCCGTTCAGGATGTAGTGCGTGCCGTCGGCGGAGCGCACCGCTTCGGTGGCGAGCCCGGCCGGATCGGAGCCGACGTTCGATTCGGTCAGCGCGAAGGCCGAGATCGCGCCGCGGGCGAGCCGCGGGAAGTACCGCTGTTTCTGCTCCGGCGTGCCGAACATCTTGAGCGGCTGCGGGAGTCCGATCGACTGGTGCGCCGAGAGCAGCGCCGTGAGGTTGCCGTCCACGCTCGTCACCAGGCCGATGGCGTGCGTATAGCTCGTCTGGCTGAGGCCCAGCCCGCCGTACTCCTCGGGAATCTTGATCCCGAAGGCGCCCAGCTTCCGGAGGCCGTCCACTACATGGGGCGGGATCTTCCCCTCCCGGTCGATCCGATCGCTGTCCACTTCCTCCCGGAGGAAGCGTTCGAGCGCTTCCATGAAGGGGCGCGCGCGCTCGACCTCCGATGCGGCCACTGCGGGGAAGGGATGCACGAGGTCCATCCGGTAGTTCCCCTCGAACATCTGGCGCACGAAGCTGGGCGATTCCCATTCCTTCTCCCGGGCATCCTCGGCAACCTGTCGCGCTTCCTGCTCGGTGGCGGGCGCCACGTCACGCGGGGGGGTGAGTACGTCGGTCATGGCGAATCAGCGTCCGGAAAAGGGTTGGACCTGCCGGGCACCGCCGGCGGCGTGGAGGCCGCTGAGGGCGTGCGTGGCCACGGCGATGACGTGCGCGCGCCGCTCGGCGAGGCGCTCGGGCGATCCCAGCTCGACGCCCACCGCGGGGGCCACGGTATCGGCGTGGACCACCGAGAACCAGCAGAGCGAGATGATGCTGAGGAGGAGATGGGCGGCCTCTCCCGAGGGAGCGGGATCGAGCCCGATCTCGACGGCGATGGCCGCGAGAGCTTCCTGGCCGGCGGCGAGAGCGGGCGGAATGTCCACCGGGAGCTCGGGCCCGCCCAGGGCGGCCCGCTCGATGAGCCGCACGAAGTTCGGATGCGCGGTGAGAAAATCGAAGTACTCTCCCACGGCGCCGGCGAGAATCTCCTCCGGCGTGCGCCCGCTCGCGAGCGCGCGCTCGCGCCCGGAGCGGACCGCGGCGCGAACCTCGTCAAAGGCGCGGTCGAGGACCGCTCGATAGAGCTCGGCCTTCGATCCGAAGAAATAGCCGGGGGTGGCGCGCGAGACGCCCGCCAGGGTGCCGACCTCGGTGAGACTGGTGGCCTCGTACCCCCGTTCGGCAAAGAGCCGTTCGGCGGCATCGAGGATGGCGGCGCGGGAGCGCGCGGGGTTCCGTTCGCGGTCAGGAGAAGGCATACTTGTCACTTGCTTGTTGTCCAGCAAGTTTATGGGATCGCCGGCTGCCCGTCAACTGGTCGTGAAAGGGCCTGCCGCCAGAGACGCTCCCGTGGCGGCACGGCTCTTGACGTGGGGAGGGAAGCTGCAAACTTCCAAGGACTCGACCTCAATCTTCGAGTTCCCAGAACGCATCGAGCCGCGGAGCGGCCCGCGCCGTTGCCGTCTCCGCTGGAGATCCAGTGATTGAAGTAGCCTGCCCGATCTGTCGAGCCCCGCTCGCCGCCGACGCCACGTTCTGCCCGCGGTGCGGCCCTCCTCGCACTCCCGCGGATGCTCCCGTGCGCCGGGACCTCGCCGGTGCGGCCGCCGGGTCGAACGGAGCCGGGGGAGTCAACACCGAAACGATCCGCCGCCTCCGCGCCGCCCTCGGTCCCCAGTTCGAGGTCGTCCGACTTTTCGGCCGGGGCGGCTTTGCCGAGGTGTACGAGATCCGGGACACCGAGCTCGAGCGTCGGCTCGCAGCCAAGGTGCTCCGGACCGACATGGCGTGGACCGCCGGCATGATCGCCCGCTTCAAGCAGGAGGCGCGGTCGGTCGCGCAGCTGATCCACCCCAACACCGTCCCCATCCACTTCGTCGGCGAGGGAGAAGGACTCGTCTTCTACGTGATGCCCTTCATCGAGGGCGTCACGCTCGCCGACGTCATGCGCGCCGAGGGGCCGCTCGACCCCGAGCGGGCCATCCCGGTCGCACTGCCGATCCTGGAAGCGCTCGACCATGCCCATCGCGCCGGGATCGTCCATCGGGACATCAAGCCCGACAACATCCTCATCGAATCGCACTCGGGGCGTCCCCTCCTCGTGGATTTCGGCATTTCGAAGCGAGTGAACGAGACGGTGGTGGAGGCGCACGACGGCGTGGTCTTCGGGACGCCGCTCTACATGAGTCCCGAACAGGCGCTCGGCCAGCACGACGTCGATGCGCGCGCGGACATCTACGCGATGGGCGCCCTGCTGTATCACATGCTGGTCGGCGCACCCCCCTTCGAGGGAGAGACCTCGCGGGACACGGTGGCGATGCACCTCGCCGAGCCCGTCAGGTTCCCTACCGAGGCGCTGGCGCGGCTGCCGGCCTGGCTGGTGGACGTGGTGCTGCGCGCCATGGAAAAGCAGCCGTCCGACCGGTTCCAGTCGGCGGCGGAGATGCTCGAGCCGCTCCGGCAGGGGGCGCGCCGGAAGCGGGCCGCCGGCCTCATCAGCGCGTCGCGCGTCCTGAGTCGCGTCAATCGTGACGATCCGACCCTGCAGCTCGAGGCGGCCACGCCGCCGCCCCGGCGGCTCACCCAGCGACGCCTGGCCCTGACGGGCGCGCTCACGGTGGCAGCGCTCGGCGCGGCCGCGGCGCTCCTCGGGCGGCCGGCGCCCGAGCTCGTGCTGGAGAATGCATTCGTCGAGCCGGTCTCGGTGTCGGTGAACGGCGACGAGGAGCACACCCTCGGGCCCGGCGATTCGCTCCGGGTCGAGCTCCGGCGCGGCGATTCGCTCTCCGCGGAGTGGCATGTCCTCGGTCCGCGCTCCGCGAGTGGCGATCAGCTCGGCGAATCGCTCGGCGGGAGCATCCGCGAGCCCGAGCTCAGGGGGAGCGTGCGGCGGCGCCTCGATCTCGCCGCCGCTGGGCCGGGTTACATCATCCCC
>DASTYH010000159.1:0-13449 GCA_035765075.1 Gemmatimonadales bacterium | reverse complement strand
GCCTCTTCGCGGCGGCGGGTGGCCGGCTCCTCGCCGTGCCTCGCGATGGCGGCGAGCTCGCGCTCCTCACGTCGACGGATTCAGCCCGCCTGCAACCGCTGGCCGACGGCCCGGTCGCCACGACGCCCTGGGGAGACCTTCTCGCCGTCGCGGCCGACTCCGCCGTGGCGCTCTACGATCCCCTCGGCCAGCGTGAAACCCGTACCGTCCGCTTCCGCGACGGCGCCCGGGCGGCGGCCTTCTCGCCGTCGGGCCATCAGCTCTACGTCGCCCAGGGCGATGGCCGGATTGCGGTGGTGGAACGGTTTTCCCTCGCCATCGCCGCGCGGATCGAGCTGCCGGCTCGGGTGGACCACCTTCGCCCCGGACCCTTCGGCCGGTGGCTCCTGGCACACGGGATCGGAAGCGACTCGGTCTGGATCGTCGACCTGGAGACCGACCGGCTTGCCGGCGTGGTCCCGTCCTCGTGGGAACCCGATCTTCCGCTCGTGGCCGGCATCGGCACGCTCGTGATCCGCCGCGGCGAGGACGTGGTGGCACTCGACCTCACCGCGCCGGGCTTTCCGGAGCGGGGGCGGATCGCGGCGGGGGCGGACGATCTCTGGAGCGCGCCCGCGTGGGTTCCGGAATCGGTCGCGCCGCGCGAGCCGCCGGGCCAGGTCGCCGCGCCCGCCGACGCCGCTCCCGACGACGCCGACGCGCCACCTGATGCCGTCGCGGAGGATTCCACCGACGACGCGCCGGAGGACGAGGCATCCGAGCGGGTGTTCCTCCAGATCAGCAGCTCGAGCAATCCCGACTGGGCCGGCGAGCTCGCGGGGAAACTCACGGCTGCCGGGCTCCCTGCCAGGGTCCTCTCTCCCGCGGCGGAGGGTGATGCCTACCGGGTGGTGCTCGGGCCCTACCCCTCGCGCGAAGAGGCGGAGGAGATCGGCCGCTCGCTGGGGATGCCGTTCTTCGTCATCGGCGCCGGCGAGACGACGCCCGTCGAACCATGATCGCACACCTTCGGCGACAGGACAGCACGGTATGAAGCTCTCGCGGCTCGAGCTCTCGGGCTTCAAGTCATTCGCGGATACCGTCTCGCTCACCTTCGAGCAGGGCGTGACCGCGATCGTCGGCCCCAACGGCTGCGGAAAGTCGAATGTCTCCGACGCCGTACGCTGGGTGCTCGGCGAACAGTCCGCGCGCCTCCTCCGGGGCGGCAAGATGGAGGACGTGATCTTCCAGGGGTCCAGCGGCCGCCGGCCCGTCAACGTCACCGAAGTATCCCTCTACCTCGACAATGCCGACGGCGATCTCCCCATCGCGTATCGCGAAGTGGTGGTCACGCGGCGACTCTCCCGCTCCGGCCAGAGCGATTACCTCCTGAACGGGGCGCCGGTGCGCCTCCGCGACATCCAGGACCTGCTCCGCGGGACCGGCCTCGGCAGCGACGCCGGCGTGGTGATCGAGGCGAAGATGATCGATCTCCTCCTCTCGGATCGCGCCGATGAACGCCGCTCGCTCTTCGAGGAAGCGGCGGGAATCGGCCTCTACCGCGACCGGAAGCACAGCACCGAGCGGCGGCTCGAGGAAACGGCGCAGGACCTCCAGCGGGTGGAGGACCTGATTGCCGAGGTGCAGTCGCAGCTTCGAAGCCTCGCGCGCCAGCGCGGAAGGGCGGAACGGCACGCCCGGCTCACGGAAGAGAAGTTCGCGGTTCAGGTCACCCTCGCCCGCCGGCAGCTCGACCGCCTGAGCGAGGACGTGTCGGGGATGGAAGCGCGTTACGCCGAGCTCGCCGAGCAGCTCCCCGCGTCGCGCACCGCGCTCGCCGAAGCGGAGACCACGCGCGATCGGGCGGCGCACGAGCGGGATGCGGCGGAAACGGCGCGACTGGAGCTGGCGCAGCGGGTCTCGGCCATCCGGATCGAGCTGGGCCGCCTGGATGGCGAGCTCAATCTCGCGGCGGAGCGCCTCGCAAACTTCGAGTCGCGGCGGGTGCGCGCCTCCGAGGAGCGCGCGCAGATGGAGGCGCGTGCGCACCTCGCCGGCGGCGAGGCGGCCGCGGCCGCGAGCGAGCGCGCGGAGGCCTCGGCCGAGCACGACCGGATCCAGGGCGAGCTGGCCACGCGGGCGGCGAGGGAGGAGGAAAGTCGCACGCGGCTCGCGGAGGCGCGCGGGCAGGTGCGCCACGCGGAGCAGGAGATCCAGGCGCATCTTCAGCGGCTTCGCTCGCTCGAGGGCGAGCGGACCGCGCTCGAGGGAGAGCTGAGCTCGCTCCGGGAGCGATCGGCGCAGGCCGGTGCGCATCGCGCCGCCCTCCAGGGAGAGGTCGTGATCTCGCAGCGCCGGCGCGATCACCTCGTCGAGCGCGCCGGGTTCGAGGCGTACGAGGCGCGTCGCGCCGCCGACGCCGCCGAGCGCGCCCGGCATCTGGTCGCCGAGACCCGGGAGCACGAGGCGCTCCAGCGGGCAGCGCGCCGGCAGGCGGAGGAGACGCTGGCGCAGCTCACCGCGCGCCGCCACGCGCTGGAGGAGCTGGAACGCGATCGCGTCGGCCTGGCCCCCGCGGCGGCGGCGCTCCTCGCTGCGCGCGGCCGCTTCGGCGATGCCGTCCTCGGCCCGCTCAGCGATTTCGTCTCGACCGGCCGGGAGGACGCCGAGCTCGCCGAGCGCCTCCTCGGCGAGTGGATGCACGCCGTCCTCGTACGGGACGAGCGTGCCGTGGCCGACATCCAGGCATGGCACGCCGAGCATCAGCCGGGGGCACTCGTCCTCCTCCCCCTCGATCCCGGGCCGGTCGTCCACGGGGACGCCGCGACGCCCGCAGCGCGAGGGCTCACCGTGAGCGGGCCGGCGGAACCGTGGGTCGGGGCGGCCCTTGCCGGCTCCGAGGTGCTCGATGGCGCCGGCAAGGTCCTTCGGCGGGCCAGCGGCGCGATCTTCCTCTCCGGTGCCGGCGCCCCGTCCGGCCCGCTGCGGCGGCGTGCCGAGCTCGGTACACTCGCCCAGGAGGTAACCGCCGCCGATCAGGCACTCGAGTCCGCCGGCGCCGCGCTCTTCGCCACCACCGAGCGCCTCGCGGCTGCCGAGCGGGAGCTGGCGGCGGCGACGCAGGGAGCGGAGGCGGCGCGCGACACGGAGCGCCAGGCGCTCGCCGCCCGCGAAGATGCCATTCGTGTCCTCACCAATCTCGCCCGGGAGCTCGCCGACTCGGATGCCCAGGTGGCCCGGGTCACGGAGCGGCTCACCGCCGCCGAGGTGCGTCTCGGCGAGATCGATGCGCTGCTGCTGGACGGGGAGCGCGTGCGCGCCCAGATGGAGGAGGGTATCGGCGCGGCGCGGGCGCGGCTCGCCGATCTCGAGGCGGAGCAGGAAACGGCGCGGGATGCGCGGGCACAGTGGCAGGTGCAGGAGGCGCACGTCGCGGCCCGGCTTCGCGGTGCCGCGGAGCGCGCGGTGCGCGCGGAGCAGACCCGCAGCGAGGCAGCAGCAGCCGTCGCGCGGCTCGGCGAGGAGCTCGGGCGCCTCGCTGCCGATGGCGCGGAGCTCGCCATCCGCCGCGCCCACTGGGAGGAGGAGCGGCAGGCGGCCCGCGCTGCACTGGCCGAGCTCGAGAGCGCGAGCGCCGCGAGCGAGCGTACCGTCGCGGCGGCCGCGGCGGCTCTCGCGGCAGCGGAGCGGGCGCTCCACGCGGCGAGGGACTCGGTGGACGCCCAGGCGGAGGAGAGCCACCGTCTGCAGGTGAGCCTCACCGAGGCCGCGGGCCTCCGGCGCGGGATCCGCGAGCGGATCGAGGCGGAATGGCGGAAGCCGCTCGAACAGCTGCTCGATGGCGTGACGCTCCTCGATCTCGACTTCGAGACGCTCGAGGCGGAAGCGGCCCGGATCCTCGCAACGCTCGAATCCATCGGCCCCGTCAACGCGCTTGCCGTGGAGGAGCACGCGGAGGAGAGCAAGCGGCTCGAGTTCCTGATCGCGCAGCGGGACGATCTGGTGAGCGCGCGGCAATCGCTGATCCTCGCGATCCGGGAGATCGACGGAACCGCGCGCGAGCTCTTCCTGCAGACCTTCATCGCGGTGCAGTCCAATTTTCAGCGGGTCTTCACGACGCTCTTCGGTGGCGGCGAATGCGAGCTTCGACTCGCGACGCCCGACGATCCGCTCGAAAGCGAGATCGAGATCCATGCGGCGCCGCGCGGCAAGCGTACCCAGCGCATTCACCTGCTCTCCTCGGGCGAGCGGACGCTGGTCGCCGTCTCACTCCTCTTCAGCATCTACCTGACCAAGCCGAGCCCGTTCTGCCTCATGGACGAAGTGGACGCCCCGCTCGATGACGCCAACGTGGGCCGCTTCACCCGGCTGCTCGACGAGTTCAAGCTCGATACCCAGTTTCTGGTCATAACTCACAATCCCCGGACGATGCAGTCCGCCGACGCCGTGTACGGTGTCACCATGCAGGAACCGGGCGTGTCCACGATCGTGGGCGTCCGCCTCGGCGAGCGCGAGGTGGCCTAGTGTCCCCGTCCGGCGATCCAGTCGCTGGCACGGCACGTCCCTTGCCCCGGGGGGTTCCGTGCTCGTCGTAATGCGGTCCGATGCGACCCCCGACCAGATCGCGGCGGTGAGCGCCGCGGTGGAGGGCATGGGGTTCGAGGCCCGCCGGATCGACGGCCGCCAGCGGACCACCGTGGCGATCGTCGGCAATGAGTCGCGAGTCGATGGCACCCGGTTCGCCGCCATGCCGGGGGTACAGGACGTGATCCATGTGACGCGTCCCTACCGCCTGGTCTCACGCGAGTGGCACCCCGAGCCGACGGTGGTTCGACTGCCGGGCGGCGTCACGGTGGGCGGCACCGAGGTCGTGGTCATGGCCGGCCCCTGCTCCGTCGAGAACGAGGCACAGATCCTGGAGACGGCGCTGGCGGTCCGGGATGCGGGCGCGACGGTGCTTCGGGCCGGCGCCTTCAAGCCGCGCAGCTCGCCCTATGCGTTTCAGGGACTCGGTGCGGCGGGCCTCCGCCTCCTGGCCCGGGCGCGCGAGGAAACCGGACTCCTGATCGTGACCGAGGCGCTCGACGCCGACGGGGTCGAGGCGGTGGCGGACGTCGCCGACATCATCCAGATCGGGGCGCGCAACATGCAGAACAGCGCGCTCCTCCGGCGGGCGGGCCGGGCCGGAAAGCCGGTGCTGCTCAAGCGGGGCATCGCAGCGACGATCCAGGAGTTCCTCCTTGCCGCGGAGTACATCGTGGCCGAAGGGAATCCGGATGTGATCCTCTGCGAGCGGGGCATCCGGAGCTTCGACCCGGCGACCCGGAACCTGCTCGATCTCAGCGCGATCGGGGTCGTCCATGGACTCTCGCACCTGCCGATCGTGGCGGATCCGAGTCACGGGACCGGGAGGCGGGCGCTCGTCGCCGCCATGGCGCGCGCCGCGGTGGCCGCCGGGGCCGATGGACTGATGGTCGAGGTGCATCCCCGGCCGGAGGAAGCGCTGTCGGATGGCGCCCAGACGCTCGACCCGGGGGAGTTTCGTCAGCTCATGCGCGAAGCGCGGGCGATTGCGGAAGCGATCGGCAGGCGCATCGCTGAACCGATAGGAGTGCGGACGTGAACGGACTACGAACGGCCGGAGTACTCGGAGTGGCGGCGGCCCTGTGGGGCGCGCCGGCCACGGCGCAGACGAGCGCGCGCACGGTCGTCGATCGCGCGGCGGTGGCATACGCCGGGCTCTCGTCGCTTCGCGCCGACTTCGAACAGCGCATCGAAGACTCGCTGATCGGCACCTTCGACAGCCGCGGCGCGCTCGTGCAGGCGGGCCAGAACCGCCTTGCCATGCGCTTCAGCGATCCCGACGGGGACGCGATCATCATCGACGGGCGGCAGGTGTGGGTCTACACGCCGAGCACCGCCCCCGGACAGGTGATCCGGATGCCGCTGCCGGAGGGTCCCGTCTACGGCTTCAACGTGCTCTCCTGGATTCTCGACAAGCCGGCCGAACGGTACCGGATGCGATACGTGCGTGCCGACCGCATCGGCGGCCGCGCCGTGGATGTCGTCGAATTGATTCCGCTCGCCGCCGAGCTCCCCTTCAGTCGCGCGCTCGTCTGGCTCGACCGGGAGGATCATCTGCCGCGCCGGCTGGAGATCTCCGAGCGGCGCGGAGGGACGCGCACCATCACGCTGTCCCGGATCCGGACCAACGAGACCATCCCGGCGAGCGCGTTCAGCTTCGCTGTCCCCCGGAACGTCCGGATCGTCGATCAGCGCTAGACGGCCTCCTCCTCGAGCGCGGCCGCAATCCGCTCGGCGGCCGCCGAGTCGAGTCCCCCTACTTTCGCCAGCCGAAGCACTTCCCCTCCCAGTACGCGATACAGTGACGCTTCCGCAGTTCCGAGCGCCGCAAGGTGCGCCCGGACCGTGGCGGCATCCCCCCGGCGAATCGCGCCGGTGAGCGCCCGCACGCTTCCCGATCCGGCGATGTTCTCCACGGTCCCGCGGAGCAGCGCGGCGTACATCGCCGGGATCGATTCCCGCGGGACGCCGGCGCGCTCCGCCACCCGGCACGCCGCGTCGAACAGCGCCACCGTGAAGTTGGAGACCATGGCTGCGGCGGCGTGGTACCCCGGCTTGGCGGCGGAGGGGATCGTCACCGGTCGCATGCCGGCGGCCCGGGCGAGCGCCTCCGCGACGCGGATGGCGCGGGAATCGCCTTCCACGCCCGCATACGCCCCGTGAAGGCGGACGATCGCCGTGGCGGGATCGGAGATGGCCTGGAGGGGGTGCAGCGAGCCGAGGGCGGCGCCGGTGGGCCCGAGGGGCGCGAGCGCCGTGCGATCGTGCAGTCCCGACAGATGGAGCACGAC
The DNA here is from genome assembly GCA_035765075.1 of Gemmatimonadales bacterium. Classification (GTDB taxonomy): domain Bacteria; phylum Gemmatimonadota; class Gemmatimonadetes; order Gemmatimonadales; family GWC2-71-9; genus CAMLLJ01. Next base: position 6,595 of record DASTYH010000159.1, on the reverse strand, counting down.
GTGGCGGCTGGTCACGGCGCCAAGGGCCGCGAGGGCAGCGGCCGCCGGCGTGATTGCGGCGTCCGGGGTGGCGACCAGGACGACCGAGGCGCGCCCGATCGCCACCCCCCACGCCTCTTCGCCAACGAAAAGCCCCGCGCCGGTGGGCGCGGGGCGATTCGTCCGTACCAGATGTGCCACTTCGTTCCCTGCGGCCGCCAGGGCCATGCCGAGCCCCGCGCCCATCCGACCCGCACCGACGACCGCGATCTGTTCCGTCAGTTGCTCGCTCTGGCCGCAGTGGTGGCCTGGCGCGTGGCGAGCGACAGCAGGTCCTTCGGCGTCTCGGCGCTGCGCAGCAGCTTGAGCGCCATCTGCATCTGCGCGTCGTCCTCCGCCTGCCGGCGGAACTCGGCCGACCGCCCGAAGACGTAGCGCGCCACTTCGTAGCCGAGCTGCTCACGGACGAGGTCCGTGGCGCCGCCGTAGACGTCTTCACTGATGTCCACGCCCCGCGAGCGGAGCCGGCTGCGCACCTGGCTCAGCATCTCGGGCGAGACCTCGAACGCGGGGGACTTGAGGGTCCGCGCTTCCTTCAGCTCGAGCGCGAAACTCGTGAGCACATCCCGGTACGCGGGGACCTTGTCGCCCAGCACCCGGACGAACTCGCGCTCGGCCCCGGTGAGCGTGTCCCGTCGGATCACTACGTCGGGGACGATGCCGCCGCCGCCGCGCACGATCCGGCCCGCGTCGGTGCGGAAGATCGGACGGGCCTTGATCGAGGTATCGGGCTCGGGCACGGCGCTGTCCACCGCGGCGCCGCCCTCGCGCATCGCCTGGAGCGCCTGCGCTTCCTCGCTCTCCGCCTCCCGCTGGATGGTGCGACCGCTCGGCGTATACCAGCGCGCCGTCGTCAGCTTGAGGGCCACGCCTTCTGCCATCGGATACAGCGTCTGGACGAGGCCCTTGCCGAACGTCGGTGAGCCCACCACCACGGCGCGGTCGTGATCCTGGAGCGCACCGGCGATGATCTCCGCGGCGCTGGCGGTGAATTCGTCCACCAGCACGACGATCGGGAGGTCCGGCCACGCCTGCCGCGCCTGATCCACGTAGGTCCGCGACGCGGCACGGGCCCGCCCCCGCGTCGACACGATCTCCTGGCGCGCGTCGAGGAAGAGATCGGCCACCTCGACGCCCTGATCGAGGAGGCCACCCGGATTCCGGCGGAGATCGAGGATCATTTCCTTCATCCCCTTCTCCTGCATGGCCTTGATCTCGGCCTGCAGCTCCTCGGCCGACGTTTCCGCGACCGGCGTGAGCGAGATGTATCCGATGCCGCCGTCGAAGAGCGTGCCTTCCGGAACCGAGCGGACATGGATGATGGCGCGCTCGATCTCGAAGGGCATGGCCTGGGAGACGCCGACGCGCCGGACCAGAATGCGCACCTTGCTTCCCGGCTCGCCCTTGAGCGCCTTGACGGCCTGGTCGCTCTTCCAGCCTTCCGTGGACTCCCCCTCGATCTGGATGATCTGGTCGCCGCTCTCGATCCCCGCCCGCTCTGCCGGGGTATCGGGCAGGGGCGCCACCACCGTGATCCACCCGTCGCGGACGTCGATCTGGATGCCGAGGCCGCCGTAGTTGCCGGTCGTCTGCTCGGTGAGCGCGCGGTAGTCGTCGCCCGTCAGGAGGACGGAATACGGATCCTTCAGCTGATCGAGCATTCCTTCGGTGGCGCGCCGGTAGAGATCGGCGCTCCCGAGAGAATCGACGTAGTAGTTGTTGACGTGCGACATGACGTCGTCGAAGAGGCTCTCCTCCGACGCCGCGTCCGCCTGCACGCTTCGCTGCAGCAGGAATCCGCCGCTCGCAAACGACATGACCGCGACGAATCCGATGACACCCCACCGATGCTTCATGCGTACCTCCAGAACGTCCACGGGGTCGCCCCCAAACGCCACTTCCGTAACCTAACGCCTCGTCCCGCCGAATGTGCCCGGGCGCGCCTCCTCGAGCGCGGCGCAGGCAGCCGCCAGCACCTCCGCCCGCGGGGCGGTGCCGTCGAGGTGCCGGATCCCCTCGCCGCGGGCCCGGCGATACGACTCGTACACCCGCCGGTGAAACCCCGCATCCTCCCGCTCGAACCGGTCCCGGGCCTTCCCCGCCGCCCGCTGGCGGGCTTCCCCCACTTCGGGCGGGACGTCCAGAATCAGGGTCAGGTCCGGTCTCAGCCCCCCGGTCGCCACCTGATTCACCGCCGCCACGGTTTCGGCGGGGACCCCACGGCCGGCGCCCTGATAGGCCATCGTCGAGAGCTCGTAGCGATCCGAAACGACGATCCGACCGGCCTCGAGGGCCGGCCGGATAATGGACTGCACGAGATGTGCCCGCGCGGCCGCCGCGAACAGAAGCTCCACATTCGGCGCCAGGGTTCCCTCGGGATCGAGCAGCGCCCGGCGCGCGTGCTCCGCCGGCGGCGTCCCCCCGGGCTCGCGGACCGGGACCGGCTCGACACCGGCGCTCCGGAGTCGCTCCACCAGGGCCGCGGCGAGGGAGGTCTTGCCGGCCCCCTCGGGGCCTTCCAGCACGAGGAAGAACCCGCTCACGAGAGCGTGATGATGCTGCTCTGGGCCCCCTTCTCCATGCCCGCGGCGATCTGCTCGTTCACGCGCGTCATCAGCTTGTCGAAATTGGCCCGGGCGACGACGTAGGCCTGCCCCGTGACGCTGGTCTCGAGCTCACGCACCGCTGTCTCGTAGCTCTCGGAGGTCGCTGCATCCGGCATCTGCCCGGCCGCCAGCTGCTGGTCCACCTGCCGCGCGAACTGCTGGATCCGGTCGAGTTTCGCCACCGTATCCGCATCCTCGCGGAGCGCGCTCTCCGCCCGCCGGAGCGCCTGGTATTCGGCCGACTGGCCGATCGACCGCCCGAGGTCCTGCGCCTTGTCCCAGATCACGCGTCACTCCTTCTCGCAAGCAGATAGCGCTCGCGTCCGAACAGGTCATGTGCCAACACGATGTCGTTCCAGCCAGCAGTGGCAGCGTGCGCCGCGGCCCGCCGGGCGCGGGTCGCATCGAGCTCGAGGGCGATCCACCCCCCGGGGCGGACGACCCGGAGTCCATCCTCGAGGAGGGCGTCCGTCGCCCGCATGCCGTCGGGCCCGCTGGCGAGCGCCAGCGCCGGCTCCCAGTCGCGCACCCCGCGATCGAGCTCCGCCAGCTCCGCGTCCGTAAGATAGGGCGGGTTCGACACCAGTGCGTCGCACGCATCGGCCGGAAGCGCCGACGTGAGGTCGCCCCGGACGAACCGCGGCGCCTTCCCGGTCAGCGCGGCGTTCTCCCGCGCGAGCGCGAGGGCCTCGGCGGAGCGGTCGATCGCGATGACGTGGTCGAAGCCGGCCTCGTCGAGGAGGCTCAGCGCGATGCATCCCGTCCCCGTGCCCACGTCCACGGCGACGCCCGTCGAGACGCGGGAGAGGAGCAGCTCCACGAGACCCTCGGTTTCCGGGCGGGGGATGAGGGCGCGCCGATCCACCTTGAGATCCAGCATCCGGAAGCCGCACCACCCCGCGATGTAGGCGAGCGGCTCCCCAGCGAGCCGGCGTTCGACGGCGCCCAGGTAGGCTGTCCGGGCGTCCTCCGCGAGCGGCGTATCCCGCGCCAGAAAGGCCGGCCCGCGCGCGGGCCCGCGGAGCGCAGCCCAGAGCCGTTCCGCCTCGCGGCGCGGGGCGTCGATCCCCGCCGCGCGAAGCCGGTTGGCCGCAGCGGCGACCGCGTCCGCGACGCTTTCGATCACCGCCTTACTCACCGAACTGCTCCTCCCGGCTGGCCATGCGGAGGGCCCCGACGATCTCGTCGAGCCGGCCGTCGAGTACGTCCGCCAGGTTGTGCACCGAAAGGTTGATCCGATGGTCGGTCACGCGGCTCTGCGGATAGTTGTACGTCCGGATCTTCCCCGACCGGTCGCCCGTCCCCACCATTGCACGCCGCTCCCGCGAGCGCGCGGCCTCCTGCTCGGCGATCATGCGGTCGAGGAGCCGGGCACGCAGGACCTCGAGTGCCTTCGCCTTGTTCTGAAGCTGCGACTTCTGGTCCTGCTGCTGGACCACGAGGCCGGTGGGCAGGTGGGTGATGCGGACGGCGCTGTCGGTGGTATTGACGCTCTGCCCGCCGGGGCCCGAGGAGCGGAACACGTCGATCTTGAGGTCGTTCGGATCGATCCGGACGTCCACCTCCTCCGCTTCCGGGAGCACGGCAACGGTGGCGGCGGAGGTGTGGATCCGCCCCTGCGTCTCCGTCGCCGGCACCCGCTGGACGCGGTGCACGCCGGACTCACGACGGAGGAGCCCGTAGGCGTCGGGACCGCGCACGGCGACGATCGCCTCCTTGATGCCGCCCACATTCCCCTCGCTCACCGTCATCGGTGCCCACGTGAGGCCATGCCGCTCGGAGAAGCGCTGGTACATGCGGTACAGGTCGGCGCAGAAGAGCGCCGCCTCGTCGCCGCCCGTCCCGGCGCGGAGCTCCAGGATGGCATCTCGATCGTCGTGCGGATCGCGCGGAAGCAGCAGCTCGTGCAGCTCCGCCTCGAGGGCGGCGATCTCCGAGGGAAGCCGCTCGAGGTCGGCCTCCGCCAACGCAACAAGCTCGGGATCGGCCTCACCGGCCATCTCCCGAGCCTGGTTCATGTCATCCTGGAGCCGCCGCAGGCGCTCCGCGACGCGGACCACCGGCACCAGGCGAGTGTGCTCGCGGCCCAGCGTGCGGAGCTTCGACTGGTCCCGCGCGACGTCGGGATCGGCCAGTGCGTCGGCGATCTCCTCCGCCCGCTGCAGCGCCTGGCGGAGTCGGGCCTGCATGGATTACGCCTTGGCGGTCTCGCTCTGGTACTTCCGGCGGAACCGGTCGACGCGTCCGGCCGTGTCCACCAGGCGCTGCTTGCCCGTGAAGTACGGATGACACTGTGCGCAGACCTCGACGTGGATGTTGTTCGACGTCGAGCGCGTCTCGAACTGGTTGCCACAGGCACAGACAACCGTCAGCTTCTTGTACTGCGGATGCAGATCGGCCTTCACGGGTCGCTCCTCGGTGATGCCGGGCCGGCGGCCGGCAAGTCCTGAACCTTCAACAGCCATGTAATTTAGCCCCCACTCAGCGGTTCGGGCAACGGTGGCCCCCCAACGGCAGAGCGGGGCGCAGACCGGCCGCCCGAAACCCGGCCGCGACGCTCGCATCGCCTCCGATTTGACACGGTCAAAGTTCGCAAATAATTTCCGCGCTTACACTTGCGAGTTTCACCTCTCCCCCGCTCACGCGAGGCGACCTTGGCCTTCTCACCCGTCGAGGTACTGAAAAGGGTTCCGCTCTTCTCGGGCCTTTCCGAAGCGGACATCCAGTCATTCGCCGATCTGGCGCGCGAACGCAGCTATCCGAAGGGCAGTGTCATCGTCTTCGAGGACGATCCGGGAGACGCCATGTACCTCGTGGCCGCCGGGCAGGTGAAGGTGGTCCTGATCGCCGAGGATGGGCGCGAGGTGATCCTCTCCGTCCTGGGCGAGGGGAGCTTCTTCGGCGAGATGTCGGTGATCGACGAGGAGCCCCGATCGGCCCACGTCATCGCCATGGAGGACTCGAACCTCCTCGTGCTCCGGCGGGAGGACTTCCATGCCCGTCTCCGGCAGTCCCCCGAGGTGGCCATCTCGCTGCTCAAGGAGATCTCCCGCCGCCTCCGGCGGGCGGACGAGAAGATCGGAAGCCTCGTCCTTCTCGACGTCAACGGCCGGGTCGCGCACCTCCTCCTCCGCATGGCGGACGACGAGGGAGGCGACAGGATCACGCGCAAGCTCACCCACCACACGATAGCCCAGATGATCGGCTCGAGCCGCGAGACCGTCTCGCGCACCATGCGGAACCTCGTGGACCGCGGGATCATCGAGGTGACACGCCGGGAGATCACCCTCAAGGATCGGCGGTCCCTCATGATGGCAGTGCGCCGCTCGTGACCCCTCTCACCCCTCTTCGGTGAGCGTCACCGTGGAGGGGCGGCGGCATGAGTGCGGAATTGCATGCATGTCGCTTTCACCTGCCATCGATCCCGCGTGAGCCACCGCGTCACGTTCTGGGGCGTCCGCGGCTCGATCCCGACCCCCGGCCCCGGCACCGCCCGCTACGGCGGCAACACCCCCTGCCTGAGCGTCACCAACGGCGATTCGGGGCTGCTCATCCTGGATGCCGGCAGCGGCCTCCGGGGACTGGGCCATGAGCTCATGCGGTCGCCCCCCGAGCGGCCGCTCCGCGCCCAGCTCCTCCTCACCCACACCCACTGGGACCACATCCAGGGTCTCCCGTTCTTCAAGCCCCTGAGCGCGAAGGGAAACGAAGTCCGGATCTTCGGCGCGGCGCAGGAGGGCGTGCCCCTCGAGGACATCCTGGGCCGCCAGATGGACCCGATGGTCTTCCCGGTGCCCCTCCGGGCGCTCGCCGCCCGGATCGAGGTGACCGAAGTGAGCCCCGGCCGGTTCGAGGTGGAGGGTTTCGAGGTCGACGCTGTCCGCCTGCGGCACCCGGGAACGACGCTGGGATACATCCTCAGACCCCTCCGGGGTGGCCGGAGTCTTGCT
>DASTYH010000158.1:0-8961 GCA_035765075.1 Gemmatimonadales bacterium | reverse complement strand
GCTCGAGCGCGGTGACGGCGCCGCGCGGGTCCCCGGCCCGGTTGAGCGCGTCTCCGAGATGAAGATACGCATCCGGGCGTCCCGGTTGCAGCGCCGCGGAGCGCTGGAGCAGCTCGGCCGCGGGCGCGGCGAGCCCCTTCTTGAGCAGCAGGAGCCCGAGCTCATGGAGCGCGGGGCCATGGGCGGGATGGAGCTTGAGCACCCGGCGGAGATCGGCTTCCGCCTCCGCGAACCGGCGCAGCCGACCGTAGATGCTCCCGCGGACCACGAGGTATTCGGTCTGGTCGGGGGCGAGCTCGATCGCCTCGGTCAGGGTGGCGAGCGCCGCTTCCGGCTGCTCGTCCGCCTCGAGCGAGCGCGCGAGGCCGAGGCGCGCATCCACCTGTCGCGTGTCGCGCGCGAGGATGGCACGATAATGCGCCGCCGCGTCGCGGTACCGCCCCGCCTCCCAGGCCGCCACCGCGTCCCGAACGAGTCGCTCCTCATCCCGCGGCGGGGCCGTATCTATCTGCGCATCGCCGGGGACCTCGCGGCGGTCGGAATCCATTGCATCTCCAGGGTGTAGCTGCGGTATGGTAACCGATCCGCGCCCACCCTTGAAGCTACCCCGTGCCTTCGGGTACCTTTCGGGGCTATGGATCAGGAATACCTCGTCGTCCGCGGCGCCCGCGAGCACAACCTCAAGAACATCTCGGTGTCGATTCCCCGGAATCGGCTCACGGTGATCACCGGCCTCTCGGGCTCGGGGAAGTCGTCGCTCGCGTTCGACACGATCTATGCCGAGGGGCAGCGGCGGTACGTCGAGTCCCTTTCGGCCTACGCGCGGCAGTTCCTCGGGCTCATGGAAAAGCCCGACGTGGACGCCATCGAGGGCCTCTCCCCCGCCATCTCGATCGAGCAGAAGACGACGGGCCAGAACCCGCGCTCGACGGTCGGCACCGTCACCGAGATCTACGACTACCTCCGGCTTCTCTGGGCCCGCGCGGGCACCCCGCACTGTCCCAACGACGGGAGCCCGGTGGCCCGGCAGAGCGCGGCGCAGATCACCGACGCGATTCTCGCCTGGGAGTCGGGCACCCGCATCGAGGTGCTCGCCCCGCTCGTGCGCGGACGGAAGGGGGAATTCCGCGACCTCTTCGACGACGTGCGGAAGCGGGGCTTCGTCCGAGCGCGCGTGGATGGCACCACCTACGATCTCTCCGAGGTTCCGGCGCTCAACCGGCGGCAGAATCACGAGATTGCGCTGGTGGTGGACCGCCTCGTGGTGCGGGCCACCGATCGCTCCCGGCTCAATGATTCGGTGGAGACCGCGCTCAAGGAAGCGGACGGCATCGTCGAGGTGGTGCGCCACGATGCCCGCGGCGGATCCACCACACAGCTCTTTTCCGAGCGGCTCGCCTGCCCGGTCTGCGGGCTGTCGCTTCCGGAGCTCGAGCCGCGCCAGTTCTCCTTCAACTCCCCGTTCGGCGTCTGCCCCGACTGCCACGGCCTCGGCACCCGCAAGGAAGTGAACGCCGATCTCATCCTCGGCGATCCCAGCATCTCGATCCTGGAAGGCGTGGTGCTCCCCTGGGGCGAGCCCGCGGGCTACCTCCGGAAGACGGTGCTCCCCGCACTCGCGAAGGCCTTCCGGTTCGATCCCGCCGCGCCCTGGTCGGCCCACAGCGAGGCCGCCACGAGCGCGCTGCTGCACGGCGCGCCCGGCAAGTTCAGGTTCGGCGATACCGGACGGGGACGGGAAGCGTACGAGACGGAGTGGGAGGGGATTCTCCGCAACGTCGAGCGGCGGTACCGGGAATCCTCGAGCGACGCCGTCCGCGCGTCACTCGAGGAATACCTGGTCGAGATGCCGTGCCGGAGCTGCGGGGGCCGGCGTCTCAAGCCGGAGTCGCTGGCGGTGCTGGTCCACGGGAAGAACATCGGCGAGGTCGTGGAGCTTCCGGTCCACCGCGCCGTCGCCTTCTTCGAGGGCATTCCGCTCCGCGGACCCGGCCGCCCCGCAGGACTCGACGCCGAGATCGCCGCCCCCATCCTCAAGGAAGTGTCGGACCGGCTCCGGTTCCTGCGTGACGTGGGCCTCGGCTACCTGACGCTCGGGCGCGGCGCATCGTCGCTCTCGGGCGGCGAGATGCAGCGGATCCGGCTCGCCACCCAGATCGGCTCGCGACTCGTGGGCGTGCTGTACATCCTCGACGAGCCGAGCATCGGGCTCCACCAGCGGGACAACGAGCGGCTGCTCGAGACGCTGCGCGGCCTCCGGGACCTCGGCAACACCGTGATCGTGGTGGAGCACGACGAGGACACCATCCGCGCCGCCGATCACGTGATCGACCTGGGACCCCGTGCCGGGCGGCTGGGCGGGGAAGTGGTTGCCGAAGGAGACGTCGAGGCGGTGCTCCGCCACCGGGATTCGCTCACCGGGCGCTATCTCCGCGGGGAGCTCCGGGTGGCGGTGCCGCCGCGCCGCCGCGCCGCCGAGCCCTCGCGCCGGCTCCGGGTGGTCGGGGCGCGCGCCAACAATCTCCGGAACCTGAGCGTGGATTTCCCCCTCGGCGTCTTCACGGCGGTCACGGGAGTGTCCGGGTCGGGGAAGTCCACGCTCGTCACCGATATCCTGTATCAGGGGCTCGCGCGTCACCTGTATCGCGCGCGGGTCCTTCCCGGCGAGCACGACCGCATCGAGGGCCTCGACAACCTCGACAAGGTCATCGACATCGACCAGAGCCCGATCGGGCGGACGCCGCGCTCCAACCCCGCGACCTACACCGGCCTCTTCACCCCGATCCGCGAGCTCTTCACCCAGCTTCCGGAGGCGAAGATCCGGGGCTACGGCCCCGGCCGCTTCTCGTTCAACGTGAAGGGCGGGCGCTGCGAGGCGTGCCAGGGTGACGGGCTGGTGAAGATCGAGATGCACTTCCTCCCCGATGTCTACGTTCCCTGCGAAGTCTGCAAGGGGCGGCGCTACAATCGGGAGACGCTCGAGGTGCGGTACAAGGGGCGGAGCATCGCCGACGTGCTCGATCTCACGGTAGCGGACGCGCTGGAGTTCTTCGCCTCGCAGCGGCGGATCGCCGACAAGCTCGAGCTCCTCAACGACGTGGGACTCGGCTACATCCACCTCGGACAGGCGGCGACGACCCTCTCGGGGGGCGAGGCGCAGCGCGTGAAGCTCGCCGCCGAGCTCGCCAAGCGGGACACCGGCCGGACGCTCTACATCCTCGATGAGCCGACCACCGGCCTCCACTTCGAGGACGTCCGGCTGCTCCTCGAGGTCCTGCACCGCCTGGTGGACAAGGGGAACAGCGTCGTGGTGATCGAGCACAATCTCGACGTCATCAAGACCGCAGACTGGGTAATCGACCTGGGGCCCGAGGGCGGGGACGCCGGCGGCACCATCGTCGCGAGGGGAACGCCGGAACAGGTAGCGAAGGTCGAGGCGAGCCACACCGGTGCCTTCCTCCGCCGCGCCCTGGGCGATGGCCGCGCCCGCTAGTCGCCCCGCACGCCGCGCTCTCCGGGCGCCGCGCCCTCCGGCTTGCCGCTCGAGCCGATTTCCCCGTATCCTACGCCATCCTCTACCAGTCGGCCTCATGATCCGTTACTTCCGCATCACGCTCGCCCTGGCCCTCACGGCCCTCCCGCTCGAAGCGCAGCGCGCCCCAGCCCCGGCCCCGGCCGTGCCCGTCGCCGATTCGGCGCTCCTCACGGTCCGGCGGATCTACGCGTCGCCGGAATTCAGCTCGCAGAGCTTCGGTCCCACGCGCTGGCTGGAGGACGGGGCCGCCTTCGCGACGGTGGAACGAGCTTCCGCCGGCAAGGGCCGGGAAATCGTGCGGTACGACACGGAATCGGGAACCCGCTCGGTGCTCATCACGGCCGCGCAGCTCACCCCCCCGGGCGACACGATGCCGCTCGCGATCGAGAACTACATCTGGTCCCCCGATCGCAATGCGCTCCTCATCTTCACCAACTCCCAGCCGGTGTGGCGGACCAACACCCGCGGCGATTACTGGGTGCTCGACCGGGCGTCAGGGAAGCTCACGAAGCTGGGCGGCGCCGAAGCAAAGCCCTCGACGCTCATGTTCGCCAAGTTCTCCCCCGACGGGCGGCGCGTCGGCTACGTGCGGGAGAACAACCTCTACGTCGAGGACCTGGCGGGCGGGGCGATCGTGCAGCTGACCCGCGACGGGTCCCGCACCGTCATCAACGGCACCTTCGACTGGGTGTACGAAGAGGAGCTCGGGCTCCAGGATGGCTGGCGGTGGAGCCCGGATGGGGCGCACGTTGCCTACTGGCAGCTCGTGGCCGACAGCGTCCGCGACTTCACCCTCATCAACTACACCGATTCGCTGTATCCCGTCGTCACTCCCATCCAGTATCCGAAGGCCGGAGAATCCAACTCCGCGGCGCGGATCGGCGTCGTCCGGGCGGCGGGCGGTGATACGCGGTGGCTCGCGCTGGAGGGAGATCTCCGGAACAACTATCCGGCGCGGATGGAATGGGCGCCCGGCTCGGACGAGGTGGTCGTGCAGCGGCTCAACCGGCTGCAGAACCGGCTCGATCTCTATCTCGGGAACGTGGAGACCGGCGCCGTCCGCACGATCCTCACCGAGCAGGACAGCACGTGGGTGGAGCTGGTGGACGACTTCCACTGGCTCGACGACGGAAAGCGCTTCACCTGGACGAGCGAGCGGGACGGGTGGAACCACGTCTACGTGGTGAGCCGCGACGGGAGGACGGTCCGTCCGGTCACGAGCGGTGCGTTCGACGTGCTCCGGGTGGTCGGGGTGGACGAGAAGCGGGGCTATCTCTACTACATCGCATCGCCGGAAAATCCCACCCAGCGCTACCTCTTCCGCGCGCGGCTCAACGGGCGCGGCCGGCCGGAACGGCTCTCCCCCGCGACGGCGGCGGGAACCCACGGCTACAACGCTTCACCCGACTTCCGCTACGCGTTCCATACCTATTCGCGCTTCGGGGTTCCCCCGGTCAATTCCCTGATCCGGCTCCCGGGGCATCAGGTGATCCGCACGGTGGTGGCCAACGACACGCTGAAGCACCGGGTGGAAAAGCTCCGCCGAGGCGAGGTGGAATTCACCCAGGTGGACATCGGGGACGGCATCCGGCTCAACGCCTACCTCATGAAGCCGGCGAACTTCGACCCCGCGAGGCGCTACCCTGTCCTCTTCCAGGTCTACGGCGGGCCGGGCTCGCAGACGGTGCTCGACAGCTGGGGAGGACAGCAGTACCTCTGGCATGTGATGCTCACCCAGCAGGGCTATATCGTGGCGAGCGTGGACAACCGCGGGACCGGCGCGCGCGGCCGGGAGTGGCGCAAGATCATCTACGGGCAGCTGGGCGTGGTCGAGACCCGGGACCAGGCCGCGGCGGCGCGCGTCATCGGCCGGCTCCCCTACGTGGACTCGACCCGCATGGGGATCTGGGGGTGGAGTTATGGCGGCTTCATGAGCCTGAACGTCCTCTTCCAGGCGCCGGACGTCTACAGCACGGCGGTGGCGGTGGCGCCGGTGACGCACTGGAAGTACTACGACAACATCTACACGGAGCGCTACAACGGTCTGCCCTCGGACAATGCCGCGGGGTACGACCGGGGATCGCCGCTCACCTACGTGGACAGCATGCGCGGCCGCCTTCTCGTGGTGCACGGGAGCGGCGACGACAACGTGCACTACCAGAACACCGAAGCACTGGTGAACGCGCTGGTTCGCGCCAACAAGCCGTTCGACATGATGGAGTATCCCAACCGGAACCACGGGATCTTCGGCGGGACCACGCGTCTCCATCTCTTCGAGCTCCTCACACGGTACCTCGACGAGAACCTGAAGGGAGCGGACCGGGAGTCGCTGACGTTCTGAGGACTCTCGCGTCGGCCGCGGCCGGGGCATAGATTCAGACGACCACCCACAACGGAGGTCGGCATGCGATACGAAGAGATCGTGTCCCTGCTGGGCTATGCCGGCGGTCATGACCAGGTGGTACGCATCACCACCACCGACAGTACCGAAGTCGTGGGCGTTCCCACCAGCGTCGACACCCACGTCACGGCCCATGAGGTCTACCTGAGGCCCCAGGGGCTCGACGATACCGAGATCGCGGTGTCCCTCGGCGCCATCCGGGAAGTCGAACTTGTTTGACATCAACGGGTTATAACCGGGATCCGACACCGGAACCATGCGGCGCGGAAGGGGCGAATGCGCGACAGCCCCTTCCGCGCCCTACTATATGAAGGCGCCGGAGCCGAGGGGGCTTGTCGGTTGTCGCTTTTTGAAACATTGTGAAACGCCGGCGCGTACGGTTCTCCGGCCGAACCTGGAGCAGTGATGGAAGGGATCCTTGCCCTGTCGTTGCCGATCATCGGCGTGCTCACGATCGGAGCCGTCTTCATCTCGAGGGGCCCGATCGGGCAGGCCCTTGCCCGGCGGATCGCTGCCGGCGCCGGTCACCATCCCGCGGATTCCGTCAGCGGGGAACTGGCGGAGCTCCGCAGGGAACTGGACCAGCTGCACGCCGGCTTCGCGGAGCTTCAGGAACAGCTCGATTTCACCGAGCGGCTGCTGGCGCAGACCCGGGAGCCGTCGCACGCACTGGAAGGCCGCTAGATGGAAGACATCCTCGCGGTCACCTTCATCCTCGGCGGCGGAACGCTCATCGGCCTCTCGTTCACGCCGCTCGGCCGGGCGCTTGCCGACCGCATCCGGCATGGCGCCGTGCCCCGGCCGGCGGAGCCCGATCCGGTGGTCTACGAGGAGCTGGAGCGCGTCCGGCAGGATCTCGCCGAGCTGAACGAGCGTGTGGATTTTACCGAACGGATGCTCACCGAGCGCAGCAGCGCGCCGCGTGAGCTCGGAAGCTGACCCATGAGCGACGAATCGTGGGAGTCGAACGCGTTCATCGGGATCGGGCTCGCGGGGCTGGGTTTCTTCATCGCGCTCGCGGCCGCATCCGCCACGCTCGGCGCGCTGGCGGTTCCGGTCTGGGGCATGGCCATCGCGATCGTGGCGGTGATCATGCGCTCGCCCCTCGCCCGCGCGATGGCGGAGCGGCTCGGCCGGAAAGGGTCCGGCGCCGAACTGCCCGGGGAGCTGCTCGCCGAGCTGGATGACCTGCGCGCCCGCCTCCTCGAGATCGAGGAGCGGCAGGATTTCGCCGAGCGGCTGCTGACCCGGGGCGGAACGGCGCACCCCGTCGAGGAGCCGCGGCAGTGACGGGAGGACCGCTGATGATGCAGGTCGAGGCGCCGTTGCCGCCGGTTCCGCCCACCGTCATCGTGAGCGGCCCGGAATCGCTCCCGCCGCAAGTCATCTTCATGATCGTGCTTGCGGCGCTCGCCGCGGCGACGATCGTGCTCTTTCCACTGATGCGCGCATTCGCGCGGCGGATCGAAGGGCGCCATCAGGGCGATGCGGCGCTGCAGGCGGACCTCGAGGAGCTGCGCGCCCGCGTAGCGGAGTTGGAGCAGGACCGGGCCCGGGTGCTGGAGATCGAGGAGCGGGTGGACTTCGCCGAGCGGCTGCTCACCCGGGGGCAGGGAGAGCGGCGACTCGAGGGCCCCGCCGAATGAGTGTCCGCAAGTGGTTCGGCATCGACGGGTTCGACCTGTTCGTGCACGTCGTCATCACGGCGCTGCTCGTGATCATCTTCGGCCCCGGCCTCGATGGCGATCCCGCGCTCGTGGTCGGAGGCATCCCGGCGGCCTCGCTCCTCGTGCTCAGCTGGCGCCGGCGGCGCGCGCTCGCGCGCGGGCCGGCGGCCGCGACGGACGAAGGGATCGGGTACCAGCTCGAGGAGATCGAGCAGCGCCTGGTCGAGCTCGACGGCGTCCAGCAGCGGGTGCTCGAACTCGAGGAGCGCCTCGAGTTCACCGAGCGGCTGCTCGCGCGGCAGGCCGACGTGCCCCGCCTGGAGGGTGAACGATGACCGGCGTCCAGGAGCTGCCGATTCCTTCGCCGCCGCCCTCCCCCGAGGTGGTGGTCTTCGGCGGAGGACCGGGAATGAGCGAGTCGATTCTCATCGCGCTGACGATCATCGCGGTGCTCATCGGATCGATCTACATCCTCGGCCCCCTCGTGCGTGCATTCGCCCGCCGGATCGAGGGGAAGGGCATGGCCGCGGGCGTCCAGGAGGAGCTGCAGCGGCTCCGGGAGAGCGCGGCCGAAGTGGACGGGCTCCGGGACCGCATCTTCGAGATCGAGGAGCGGCTGGATTTTGCGGAGCGCCTGCTGGCGCACAAGCCCGAAGCGGCGCGGCTCGAGCCGCCTCGGCCCGGCGACTGACGTTGCGGCGCCAATTCCCTTGGCCCGCTCCCCACGCCGGTTAGATTAACGGGAGAGTCCAACATGATCACGCGCGAAGACCTGCTGTCCTGGATTGACCGGCTCGAGGGCGGAACGCTCGCCGTCGAGGAGCTCGATGCCAACCTCTGGCTCCTCCGGAACGCGGAGGGCGCCGAGGTCGTCGTGCACTTCGCCCCGCCGGTGGTGATTCTCCGGGTACGGGTGATGGAGCTTCCCGCCACCGAGCCCCGGCGCGCCGAGCTGTTCCGGCAGCTGCTCGAGCTGAATGCGCGGGAGCTCGTGCACGGCTCCTACGGGCTGGAAGGCGATCACGTCGTCCTGACCGACACGCTCGAGCTCGAGAATCTCGACTTCAGCGAGTTCGAGGCGAGCTACGACTCCGTCACGCTGTCGCTCGCATCGCATCTGGGCGCGCTCGCGCCGTACCGGGAGAGGTAGAGACCATGGGAATCTTTGATCGCTTTTCGACCCTCCTGCGGTCGAACATCAACGACATGATCTCCCGGGCGGAAAACCCGGAGAAGATGCTCAACCAGCTCATCGTCGACATGAAGGGCCAGCTCGCCAAGGCCAAGCAGCAGGTGGCCACCGCGATCGCCGACGAGAAGAAGCTGCAGAAGCAGTACACGTCGGAGACCGACAAGGC
>DASTYH010000157.1:0-2505 GCA_035765075.1 Gemmatimonadales bacterium | reverse complement strand
GTCCGCAGTCTTCCTCAACGTGGTTTTTTTGTGGCTCGCAGATCCAGAAGAGGTTCACAGGCAGTACCGCCGGCGGGCTTTCGCCGCTCCCCCGGCCGCAGCATGCAGTCCCACAGAGAGTGGCTCCTCAGTCAGCATGGTCCGGTCTGCGCGTATTGCGGAACCGAAACCGCTCCCGATCTGATCACGCTCGATCATGTGCGGCCGCGCCGGGGCCAGACGGCCTACGACCGGCCCGACAACCTGGTCTTCGCCTGCCGGGACTGCAACGCCGCCAAGGCGGATACGCCGCTGGTGGCGTTCCTGATGCAGCGCCGCTCGCGCGGCGTGTTCCTTCTCCACTATGGAGAGCACCTCTCGGAGCCGCTGAAGGAACTGGCGCGGCAGGCTTCCGAGCGGCCGATGCTGCCGAAGGACGCCTGACGCGTCCACGGCAGCCGGAAAGGCAAAGGCCCGCACGCTATGGTGCGGGCCTTCGTTTTTTCCGGATCCGGCGTCAGTCCTCGCCTTCTCCCGCCAGCGGCATCGTGGCCGGCTCGCCATCCGGGCGCCGCGTCTCGAGCGCCGCGCCCACGATCCGCGACTGCTCCGCCGCATGGGCGGCCGGGTACCCTTCCGCCGGGCTCGCACGCTCGGGCCGCCCCACGTATTCGAGCGCGACGCCGTCCGGGAGGAGCCGCCGGAGGCGGGGAGCCACGTAGCTCCACGCGCCCATGTTCTTCGGCTCCTCCTGCACCCACGCCACCTCGCGAAGATTGGGGTAACGCGCCAGAACCTGGCGGATCTCCTGGTCGGGGAAGCTGTACAGCTGCTCGATCCGCACGATGGCGGGCCGCGCATCCTGCAGCTTCTCGGCCTCGGGCATGAGGTCGTAGTACACCTTGCCCGAGCAGAGCACGACGCGCCCCACCTCCGCCGCGCGCGCCGACATCACCCCGTCGTCGATCACCGGCTGGAATGTGCCGGCGGCGAGCTCCTCGAGGCGCGACGCCGCGGCCGGGAGGCGCAGCAGGCTCTTCGGGGTCATGATCACGAGGGGCCGCATCCGCTCGTTCCGCGCCTGCCGGCGGAGGAGGTGGAAGTACTGCGCCGGCGTCGTGCAATTGGCGATGCGGAGGTTGTTCTCCGCGGCGAGCTGCAGGAACCGCTCGAGCCGGCCGCTCGAGTGCTCGGGGCCCTGCCCCTCGTATCCGTGCGGGAGGAGGAGCGTCAGGCGCGTCGTCTGGCCCCACTTGGAGAGCCCGGCGGCCAGGAACTGGTCCACCATCACCTGCGCGCCGTTGATGAAGTCCCCGAACTGCGCCTCCCAGAGCACCAGCGCCTCGGGAGCGGCCACGCTGTAGCCGTACTCGAAGCCGATTGCGGCGAGCTCGGACAGGGGGCTGTTGTGCAGCTCGAAGGGAGCGAGCGCACCCGCCACGTGCTGGATCGGCGCGTAGTCCGCGCCGGTCTCGACATCGTGCAGCACGAGATGCCGCTGGCTGAAGGTGCCGCGCTCGGTGTCCTGGCCGGTCAGCCGGAGCGGCACCCCTTCCACCAGCAGCGAGGCGAATGCGAGCGCCTCGGCGTGCGCCCAGTCGATGGCGGCCTCGCCACCTTCCAGGGCCTCGCGCCGCCGCTCGAGCTGCCGGGCGAGCTTCGGATGGACGTGGAAATCGGCCGGCCAGGTGAGGAGCTGGTTGTTGAGCGCCACCAGCTGCTCCGCCGGGACGGCGGTCTGGATGACGTGGGTGGGGAAGATCCGCCGCTCGGTGGCGTCGGGCAGCACGACCTGCGAGCCCGCCTGCCCCTTGAAGGCCTGCTGGATATCCACCAGGTGCTGATACGCCGCGTCGAAGCGCGACTCGGCCTCCTCGGCCGTGAGCACCCCCTGCTCGACGAGCGCCGCGGCATAGCGCTGGCGCACCGTTGGGAGGTCCCTGATCCGGGCATACATGAGCGGCTGCGTGTACGCCGGCTCGTCCCCTTCGTTATGGCCGTGCCGGCGATAGCCGACGAGGTCGATCAGCGCGTCGCCCCCGAACCGCTCCCGGTACGCCATGCACAGCCGCACCGCCGCGAGGCAGGCCTCGGGATCATCCGCGTTGACGTGGACGATGGGGACGTCGAAACCCTTGGCGAGGTCGCTCGCGTGCCGCGTCGAGCGCGCATCACGGATGTCCGTGGTGAAGCCGACCTGGTTGTTGGTGATGATGTGCAGCGTCCCGCCCACGTCGTACCCCGGCAGGTTGCCGAGGTTGAGCGTCTCCGCCACCACGCCCTGGCCGGCAAAGGCCGCATCGCCGTGAATCACGATCGGGACGGCGGCGGTCGGATCGAAGTGGGGCGCCGCGCTCCGCCGCTGGGTCTGCTTGGCGCGCGCGCGCCCGTCCACGACCGGCGCGACGAACTCGAGATGGCTCGGGTTCGGCGAGTGCGTCACCGTCACCGCGCGGCCGCGCTCCGTGGGGAACGCCCCTTCGGCGCCATGGTGGTACTTCACGTCGCCGGTTCCGGTCTCTCCCT
>DASTYH010000156.1:0-11457 GCA_035765075.1 Gemmatimonadales bacterium | reverse complement strand
AGCAGCACGGCGGCGCCCCGGAAGAAGAAGGCTCCGAAGAAAGCCGCCCGGAAGGCCGCAAGGAAGAGCGTGAAGACGAGCGCAAGGAAGGCGGCGAAGAAGAGCGCGAAGAAGAGTGCGAAGAAGGGCGCGAAGAAATCGGCCCGGCGTCCGGCGAAGAAGTCCGCCAGGAAGAAGACCACGAAGAAGTCGACGAAGAAGGCCGCGCGCCGGCCCGCCAAGAAGCGCGCGAGTTCCCGCGGCGGCCGGCGCGGACGCCGCTGACCCGCCAACCCCGAGAAGCGCGACGTTCGGGCGACGCATCGCACCGGCGTCGCGCTTCGCGTACCACAGCACACCGGAGATCCTGATGTCACTCGGCCGGCAGGTCGTTGCGGTGGGGATGGTCCTTGCTGCCGCTTCGTGCAGTCGCACGGCTGCACCCGCGGCAACGCGTCCCGATCCCGTGACGCTCGCGGCCGAGATCGAGAGCGTCTTTGCCCGCTCGGCCCGGGACTGGAATGCGGGCGACCTGGAGGGGTTCATGTCCGATTACGCGCGCGACAGCCTCACCTCCTATGTGGGCGGCGGGTCGGTGCGTTACGGCTACGACCGGATCCGGGCCAACTACGCCTCCCGCTTTGCGCCGGGCGCCTCCCGTGACAGCCTCCGCTTCGAGAACCTCGCGGTCCGACCCCTCTCGGAGACGTTGGCGCTGGTCACGGCTCGCTTCATCCTCCACCGCGACGGCCGCACCACGGCGAGCGGCCCGTTCACGGTGATCATGGAGCGCCGGAGCGATGGCTGGAAGATCCTGCACGACCACACGTCCACCGACTGACGCAATGGCGCTACCGCCGCGGCTGACGCGACTCACCAGTACCGCTCTGCTCATCGCGCTCGCGGCGCTCCCGGGGTGCCGCGAGCGGGAGCCGGAGGGCGTGGCCCTGATCGGCGGGAATGTGATCGACGGTTCGGGCGGGCCTCCGCTCCGCGACGCGGTGATCATCGTCCGCGGCACCCGGATCGATACGATCGCCCCGCGCGCCTCGTTCAGGATCCCGCGGCGGATGCTCGAGGTCGACCTCACCGGCAAGTGGGTGATTCCCGGGCTCATCGATGCGCACGCGCATGTGGAGCCGTGGGCGCTCGACCGCTACATCGCGTACGGGGTGACGTCCGTCCGGAACATGCACGGCCCCCTCGATTCGATCCTGGCGCTCCGGGACCGCGTGACCCTCGGCTCCCAGCGCGGTCCGCGCATCTACAGCTCGGGCGCGATGATCGACGGGGCGCCGCCGACCTATCCCGACGCGCTCGTGGCCACCGATCCCGCGGAGGCGCGCCGCGCCGTGGACAGCCTCGTCCTCCGCGGCGTGGACGGGCTCAAGCTCTACACCCGGGTGGACTCCACCCTCATGGCCGCGGCGCTCGACGAGGCGAAGACGTTCAACCTCCGGACCACCGCCCACCTCGGCCTCACCGACGCGCTGACCGCTGCCGCCATCGGCCTTCGCTCGATCGAACACCTGTCGGGCATTCCCGAGGCGGCGACCCCGAACCGCGAGGCGCTCGATCTCGCCCATCGCCGCGGGTTCTTCACCGGCTGGACCGCCTTCGTGCGGAGCTGGGTGAGTCTCGATTCGACGCGGCTTGCCCGGGTGGCGCAGGGACTCGCCGAGCGACAGGTGGTGCTCGTGCCGACTCTCGTGCTCCACGAGACGCTGAGCCGGCTCGACGACTCGACGCTGTACCGGGATCCGGCGCTCGCGGCCGTGCCGCCCCGCGCGGTGTCCGACTGGAATACCCCCGACATGATCCGCCGCGCGGGCTGGACCCCGGACGACTTCGCCACCTTCCGCCGCGCCCTCCCCGCGATGGAGCGATTCCTCCGCGTCTTCCGCGCCGCCGGCGGGATCGTGGCCACCGGGACCGACGCCGTGAACCAGCAGCTCATTCCGGGCGAGAGCGAGCACCAGGAGCTCGAGCTCCTCGTGCGTGCGGGTCTCGCGCCGGAGGACGCCCTGCTCGCCGGCACCCGGAACGGCGCACTCCTGATCGGCGCCGATTCGGTCGGCACGCTCGCACCGGGACGCGTCGCCGATCTCGTCGTGCTCGGCGCCAACCCGCTCGAGAACATCCGCAATACGCGGCAGATCGAGCGCGTCATGCTCCGCGGCGTGCTCATTCCGGTCGACTCGCTCCGCGCCTCCTGGTAATGCCGTGCAGTTGACCGCCGTCCTGGCCGGATGGGGACTCGTCTCCGCCTGGTTCCTGGGCTGGGAATTGCTGGCCGCCCGCCTCGACCCGCGCGGCAATTCCGGCGGCTGGTGGCGGGCCCCGGTCCGGGTCTACGTTGCCGAGGCGCTGCTGGTGACGCTGCTCGGCACGCTCTGGTTCGCCAGTATCGGATCGGGCGGATGGTACCTGGTCTTCCCGCTCCTCGGCGTGCTCATGGAATGGCCGGGGCCGGTGCGGCACGGGTTCCGTGCGCCCGACGGATCGGGCCGGGCGATGACCCGGGCAGGATCAGGGATGCTGCGGATACTTGGTGCGGGGGCTCTGCTCTGGTGGTGGGTGGGGTGATCAGCCCAGGGCGC
The DNA here is from genome assembly GCA_035765075.1 of Gemmatimonadales bacterium. GTDB lineage: Bacteria > Gemmatimonadota > Gemmatimonadetes > Gemmatimonadales > GWC2-71-9 > CAMLLJ01. Next base: position 8,878 of record DASTYH010000156.1, on the reverse strand, counting down.
TGAACATCCAGAACGCGCCGGTGCCGATGGCCGCGATGCCCACCGCCGTGGCGATCCGGCGGCTCCAGAGGAGCGACCGGCGTTCGGCGCGACGCATGGCGGCCGCGGCGATCGCGGCAAAGAGCGTCATCGCGAGGGTGACCCCCACGCAGAACGCCGCGAGGTAGCCGAGGCCCGCGCCGGCGTCGTCCATGAAGGTCACGGGCACGAGCGCCACGGCGGCACTCGTCCCGGCGAGTCCGTGCACGAAACCCACCGCCGTGACCGCTCCGTGAGAGTGGCCGGCGCCACTTCCGGCACTGTGCGGGTGGGCGTGGCCGGAGGCGCCTGGATGCAGGTGGAGGTGGCTGTGATCGCCATGCTCCGGGGCCGGATGGAGGTGGAGCCGGCGCGCGGAGACGATGGCCCAGAGGCCGAGCGCGGCGAGCATCACGCCCACGAGCCCCTCCCCCGCCGCATCCCAGGCCACGGGCCACCGGACCCCGAAGGCGAGGAGAAGACCGCCCGCCCCGAGCACCGCGAGCGAGTGACCGATCCCCCAGCGCGCTCCGAAGCGCGCCGCGAGCGGAACCGCCGGCCGCCGGCTCACGAAGGTCGTGACGGCGAGCATGTGGTCGACTTCGAGCGCATGCAGGAAGCCGATCAGCACGGCAGTGGCGAGGAGGGTGGTCACGGGGTGATGGTCGCGGGTTGCTGGTTGCTCGTTGCTGGTCGCTGGTTGCCGGGCGTTTGTGCCGATACAATCTACCTCGAACCGGAGCTTCCCATGTCCGACCGCGAAAAGATCCGGCTGACGTCGCTCTCCCACGGCGCCGGGTGAGCGTGTAAACTCGGCAGCGCCGAGCTGGCGCAGGTCCTGCGCCATCTGCCCGCCGTCGAGGATGCCCGGGTCCTCGTCGACGCAACCACACGGGACGATGCGGCGGTCTACCGCATCAGCGACGACCGCGCCCTCGTGGCCACGGTGGATTTCTTCACGCCCGTGGTTGACGACGCGGCGTCCTGGGGCGCCATCGCCGCGGCCAATGCCCTGAGCGACGTCTATGCCATGGGGGCCACGCCGCTCTTTGCCCTCAACCTCATAGGCTGGCCGAGGAGCGGCGTACCCTTCGAGCTCCTGGGCGACGTCATGCGCGGCGCCGCCGAGGTGATGAAGGAGGCGGGATGCCTCATGATCGGAGGGCATTCCATCGACGATCCGGAACCGAAGTTCGGCATGGCGGTCATCGGCGAAGTCCACCCGGACCGGATGCTGACGGTGAAGGGCGCACGAGCCGGGGACTTTCTCGTCCTCACCAAGCCGCTCGGCACGGGGATCCTCAGCACTGCGCTCAAGAAGGAAGCGCTGCTCGAGGGGGGAATGTCGGAGGCCATCCTCTCGATGCGGACGCTCAACGCCGGCGCGGCGCGAGCCGCACGCGAGGCCGAGGTGCACGCGTGTACCGACGTGACCGGGTTCGGGCTGCTCGGGCATCTCGACAACATGCTGACGGCGAGCCGGAAGGGCGCCGAGATCTGGCTCGAGGAGATTCCCGTCTTCCCGCACGTCCGGAACCTCGCCGCCCGCGGATTGATCCCGGGCGGGACGGAACGGAATCTCGAGGCCGCGGCGGCGGTCCGCTGGGATCCCTCGCTCGAGCCGACGGAGCGGATCGTCCTCGTCGATGCGCAGACGTCGGGTGGGTTGCTCATGGCCGTGGCCCCGGACCGGCATGAGCGTCTCCTCGACGCGCTCCGCCGCGAGGGCGTGGCGGGCGCGGTCACGATCGGGCGGGTGACGGGGGCGGAGGGCGTGGTGCACGTGAGCCGGAAGCGGAAGTGACGCGCGCACCCGCCGCGCCCCATATTCAGGGAATGACGATGACGACGAAGAAGTTCCGCTGGACACCATCGCAGATGGATCGCCTCGAGCACGCGGTGCGGAAGGGACTTCGCGTGGCCATCTCGCGCCGGGGCACCGAGTACATCGTGACCGCAATGCGCATCACGCAGAAGGACGGCGCGGACGCGCTCGTCGGGCACCTCCCGATGACGGGCGAGGAGCTCACCTTCCGCCTCCAGGACCTCGAGTCCTTCCAGGTCATCGGCGACTGACGCCCGCGCGCTCCGCCCGCCTGACCCCACAATTCGCCCCCATCGGATGACCGCCACGAGCGCTTCCCGCATCGCCATCTGCCATCTCGACGAAAGCTGCCTCGGCAACGGCCGCGAGGGCGACAACCCCGGCGGCGGCGGCGGCCTGATCGAGATGCGCACGCGCGCCGGCATCCAGCGCCGCGATCTCTACCTGTCGGCGCCCGCCACCACGAACAACCGGATGGCGCTCGCCGGCGCCGCCGAGACGCTCGAGGTGCTCGCGGCCCGCGGGGCACGGCTCCGCGTGCTGATCGTCTCGGATTCCGAGTACCTGGTGCGCGGCATGCGCGAGTGGGCGCCGGGGTGGGAGCGGAGAGGATGGACGCGGAAGGGGGGAGCCATCGAGAACCTCCCCCTCTGGCAGCGCCTCGTCGCCGCGGCACGGCTGCACGACACCCAGTTCACCTGGGTTCGCGGGCACAAGGGACACGCGAAGAACGAATACGCCAACGACCTGGCGGTCCGCGCCGCGCGGGAGCAGCTCAACTCCGGCGGCGCCGTGGAGTCGGGCTTTCCCGAGTGGCTCGACGCCAGGCGGAAGAAGAAGCTCTACCTCGCCTACGATCCCGACCAGACGTTCACCGCGCTCGAGCGGCGGGTGGCCTCGGGCGAGCGCTTTCCGCATGCGGACGCTCTATCTTCCACGGCATGACCGATCTCGAGCGTCTCTTCTCCCTGATCGTCACCAACCTCGCGGCCACCGATCCCGCCCGGCTCGGCCGCCCGATCCCCCTGGCGGAGCTGACCGGCCAGATCATCCCCTATCGCTCGAGCCGCCGGCAGCTCGACGTCGTCACGACCGAAGAGTACGAGACCCTCGTCCTCCGCCTCGCCGCCGGTGAGGCCGGGCTCGCGGAGACGCGCCCGTCGGAGACCCAGGCGCGCTTCCGCCGCGAGCTCGACGCGCTCCAGCCCGATCTCCACGTGCTCGGGATCGACGAGGGCGCCTCCCTTCTGCTCTCGCGCGATGCGGTGGCGCGCGTGCTCGGCGGGGCGAGCTTTGCCCCGCCGGAGGCGCCCGAGCCGGCGGCGGTGCGGGCGTCCGGTTCCACCCCTGCTCCGCCACCCGTCCACGACGTCGAGATCATCGAGTGGGAGACGGGCCATGAGATCGGGCGCGAGCAGTGCAGCTTCTGCGGCGGCGCGCTCCCCCACGGCCGGGTGGTGAACTTCTGCCCCCACTGCGGCGAGTCGCTCCGCGCCCTCCACTGCCCCGCCTGCCACGAGGAAGTCGAGCTCGGCTGGCGCCACTGCGTGAGCTGCGGGAGCGCGCTGGGGGAGCAATAGCGCCGGTGGCGACATCCCCTCCGCCCCGACATCTTCCGGTATGGCACTCCCCGGCGTAGTGGTGCTCTCCGGCGTCCGAACCGGATTCGGCAGCTTCGGCGGCTCCCTCAAGGACCATTCCGCAACCGATCTCGGCACCGAGGCAGCGCGTGCGGCGCTCGAGCGGGCCGGCGTTTCCGCCGGCCGCGTGGACCACGTCGTGATGGGCAATGTGGTCCAGACCTCGCCGGACGCGATCTACCTGGCCCGCCACGTGGCGCTCCGCGCCGGCTGCCCGGTCGAAACGCCGGCCGTGACGGTGAACCGCCTCTGCGGATCCGGGTTCGAGGCAATCATCCAGGCCACGCACCAGATCCGGCTCGGCGAGTCCGCCGTGGTGCTCGCCGGCGGCACCGAGTCGATGAGCCAGGCGCCGCACGTGCTCCGCGGCGCCCGGTGGGGCTTTCGCCTCGGGCCGCCGCCGCCGCTCGAGGACATGCTCTGGGAGGCGCTCAGGGATGCCCACTGCGGACTGTCCATGGCAGAGACCGCGGAGAACCTCGCGGACCGGTTCCGGCTCGCCCGTGCCGATGTCGATGCGGTGGCGCTCCGGAGCCAGCAGCGGGCGGCAGCGGCGTGGGGGCGCGGGGACTTCGCGGATGAAGTCATCCCGGTGCCGGTCAGGAACCGGAAGTCGAAGGCGCTCGAGCCGTTCGCGGCGGACGAGCACATGCGTCCCGATTCATCGGCCGAGGGGCTCGCGCGGCTTCCGCCGTACTTCAAGGCGGACGGCGTCGTGACGGCGGGCAACGCGTCGGGCATCTGCGACGGCGCGGCGGCGCTGGTGCTGGCGGACGAATCCACTGCGGAACGAGCGGGGTGGCGGCCCATCGGCCGGATCGTCTCCTGGGGCGTGGCGGGGGTGGATCCCGCCATCATGGGCTTCGGCCCCGTCCCCGCGGCGAGGAAGGCGCTCGAGCGCGCGGGGATGGGGCTCGAGCAGATGGACCTGGTCGAGGTGAACGAGGCGTTCGCCGCCCAGTACCTGGCGGTCGAGCGGGAGCTGGGGCTCGATCCGGAGCGCACCAACGTCGACGGCGGGGCGATCGCCATCGGCCACCCGCTCGGCGCGAGCGGCGCGCGGATCACCGCCCACCTGCTGCACGCGCTCAGGCGCCGCGGCGGCCGGTACGGCCTCGGGAGCGCCTGCATCGGCGGGGGTCAGGGCGCCGCCGTCATCGTCGAAGCCTTCCCGGACAAGGAGTGAGCATGGAAGTCGCACTCATCGGTCTGGCGCTCGCGGTCGGCTACACCTTCTCGAGCATTCGGGTCCTCCGGCAGTACGAGCGCGCGGTCACGTTCTTCCTCGGACGGTACTCGGGCACCAAGGGGCCGGGACTCGTCTTCCTGCCGACGTTCTTCGCCGCCATGAAGCGGGTCTCACTCCGGATCGTGGCGATGGACATCCCGCCCCAGGACGTGATCACGCGCGACAACGTCTCCGTCCGGGTGAACGCCGTGCTCTACATGCGCGCGAACCATCCGGAGCGGGTGATCATGGAAGTGGAGGACTATCTCTACGCCACGAGCCAGCTCGCCCAGACCACCCTCCGCTCGGTCCTGGGCGAAGTCGAGCTCGATGAGCTCCTCTCCGACCGGGAGAAGATCAACGCGGTCCTCAAGCGCATCATCGACGAGCGGACCGACGCCTGGGGCATCGAGGTCTCCGCGGTCGAGGTGAAGGACGTGGACCTCCCGGAGCAGATGAAGCGCGCGATGGCGCGGCAGGCGGAGGCGGAGCGGGAGCGGCGCGCCAAGGTGATCGCGGCGCAGGGTGAGCTGCAGGCGTCGGAAACGCTGGCGCAGGCCGCGCGCACGCTCGCCACCGAGCCGACGGCGCTGCAGCTCCGCTATCTCCAGACGGTCACCGAGATTGCCGCCGAGAACAACTCGACGACGATCTTCCCGATCCCGATCGAGATGATCAAGCCCTTCATCGGCGGGATGGGGCGCCCGGCCGCGGCCGAAGGTGCGGGCGAGCCGAGGACGCCGGCGCTCCCCGCCCCCGATCCGTTGCTCCCGCAGTTCCGCATCGACGAGCGCCAGGCCGCGGGGCGGAAGGCGGAGGAGCGGTAACGCATGAGCGGCGGCCCTCCGGCTCGCATCGACCGCGCCGCGCTCGAGCGGATCCTCCAGCGCGCAGCGGAGCTGCAGGCAGCCGAGCACGAGGGCGACCACATGAGCGCCGAGGAGATCCTCAAGCTCGGGAGCGAGGTCGGGATTCCCCAGCGGCATCTCCAGCAGGCCATTCTCGAGGAGCGGAGCCGGGTGAGCGTCACCCAGCCGGCGGGACTGGTCAACCGGGTGGTCGGGCCCGGCGCCGTGTCGGTCCAGCGGGTGCTGCAGGGAGAGCAGGAGCGGATCGAGGAGGTGCTCGTCGCATACATGGAAGAGCACGAGCTCCTCTGCATCCAGCGCCGCCAGCCGGGCCGGGTGAGCTGGGAGCCGATCGGCGGATTCCAGGCGATGGTGCGCCGCTCGACCGCGGCGTTCGGCAGCGGGAAGCAGCCGTTCATGCTGGAAAAGGCCCAGGCGGTGCACGCCACGCTGACGCCGCTCGAGTCGGACTACGTGCTCGTGACCCTCTCCGCCGATCTCCGGAAGACGCGCAGCGCCTTCATCGGCGGCGGTGCGGCACTCGGCAGCGTCGGGGTGGCGGGCGCGGCCATCCTCCTCACCCTCGGAGCCTTTCCCCTGATCGCGGTCGCGCCGCTCGCGCTCGGCGCCGGACTCGGCTTCGGGACGATACGGCAATACCCGGCCCGGGCGGAGCGCGCGCTCCTCGGGCTCGAGCGCGCGCTCGATCATGCTGAACAGGGAAACATCCGGCCACGGCATCAGCTGCCGCCGCGCGCGCCCGGGATCGCGGCGGTGCTGACGGAAGAGATTCGCAAGGCGATCACGGCGGCCGCGGAGCAGCGGCGGCGCGGAGGGGAGGGCAGATGAGGAAGTGGAGTCTCGTTTCCCTGGCGCTCTCGCTCGGGCTCGGCTGCGCGCTGGGCACGAGCCGGCCCGAGTTCGGACCGGTGCCGGAAGCGCACGCCGGCGATCTCGAGCTCGAGCCCTCCGAGGCCACGGAGCGCCTGGCCCGCGCACTGGTGGAAGCGGGCATCCCGGTCAATCGAGTTTCCCCGGCGGACGGCTATCTCGAGAGTCCCTGGTTCGATACGACCACCGGCCGAGCCACATCCGCCCGTCCGCTCGGCCAGCGCATCGTCCGGGTCCGCGGCTGGGTGACGCCGTCCGCCCACGGCGCGAGCGAGCTCCGGGTGGAGACCGTCTACCGCCCCGTGGCCGATCCCTCCCGGTCGCCCCGGGAGCTGGAGCGGAGCGTTGCGTTTTCGCATCCCGTGCGCGAGCGGGTGCGCGAGGCCTTCCGCCGCGTGGGCGCCCGCATCACCCTCGGGGAGCCGGACGCGCTCACGCTCAGCGAGCGCCGCGCGGCCCGCCGGCGAGCAGCGGAGCTCGCACCGGCCGCCGATTCCGCAGCGCGCGCCGACTCGCTCGCCGTGGACTCCCTCGCCCCCGACTCACTCGCGCGCGAGCCGCTCGCGCAGAAGCTCGCCGCCGCCGGCGATTCCGCTCGAGCGGCGCGACCCGATACGGCACCGGCGCGCGTGACCCCGATGCCGCGGGACACGACGACTCCGGCCGCGCCGGCCGTGCGTGCGCCGGCGGCGGCGCCGCGTCCCAGACCGGCGGCACCGCAGCCCACCCCGGTGGCGCCGGCGCCGGCCGGCGGCGGCTACAGCGTGCAGGTGGCCGCCACCTCGGATTCCGCTGCCGCCGCCTTCACGGCACGGCGTCTCGGCGCCATGGGAATCGAGCCGAACGTCGTCCGGGAGGCGGGCCTGTTCAAGGTTCGAAGCGGGGTCTATCCGTCGCAAAGCGCGGTGCAGACGGTCCTGGGGAGGGTCCGGCGGTCGTTTCCCGACGCCTTCGTGGTGCGGCAGTAGCTAGAGCACGTACTCCCTGACCCAGGCCTCGAGCCTGGGGAGGTCGAGCAGGGCGTCCTTGCACGGGCCGGACGGGAGCGTCATGGTGAGCCCCAGCACCGGCACCTTCCCCGCCACGTCGTGGAGGCCGCTCACCATGTCGCGCTCGCACGCCACCGCCACGACCGCGCGCGGCCGCCGCTCCCGGATCACCCGGCGCGCCAGCTGACCGCGGGTTGCGACGAACACCGGCACGCCGTACTTCCCCGCCACGCCCAGCACCCCATCGAGCGTTTCCTTCGACAGACACCGCGGGATGAGCAGCAGGAGCTCGCCCGTTCCCACCTTCCGGCCCCGCCGCGACGCGAGCCCGTTGTAGACCTTCACGGCGGCGTTCTCCACCCAGTCCCGCCAGCCGAATCGCGCGGCCACGCGGGAGGTGAGCCGCATCAGCCGGAGGAGGGGCCCGCGCTCCGCCAGGCGCTCCGGGAGGAGGGGGCGGTGCGCGATCGACGATGCGAGCATGAGGCCCCACCAGAGCCAGAAGGCGGCGAAGGTGGCGGCGAGAGCGATCCACAGGATCCGCGGCACGAGCGGGGTCAGCAGCGCGAGCCGGGGGGAGAGGAGATAGAGGAGGATCGCAGCGGCGGCGAAGAAGGCGAGGAGCGCCGCCGCCGACCAGACGAAGAAGAGTGAGGCCGGCGCGTCGTAGTCGCCGCGATTCGGCAGGGGCCGGCCGTCCCATTCGTCCCACTCGTGGCCGAGCCGGCGATCGACGTCGATGTGAATGAGCTGCGCCCGCGGTGAGTCCGCCATGGGGGAAAAAACTAACTACTTTGTCGGCATGCCGCGCTCACCGAATCTGCGGGGAGTCTACCGGAACGACCTTCCCGCCCGCGCCGCCTACGCCGAGGGCGCGGGGATCTACCGGATCGTCCCGGCCGCGGTGGCGATTCCGCGTGATGTCGCGGACCTCGTCGAGCTCGTGCGCTGGGCCGCGCGGGAGGAAATGGCGCTCATTCCTCGCGGGGCGGGAAGCGGCATGGGCGGCGGTAACGTCGGTGACGGCATCATCGTGGACCTGACCCGGATCGGCGCAGGGGGGATTCGCCTCGAGCCCGCCACGCTTCGCGCGGTGACGGCCGCGAGCGTCACGCATGCTGCGCTGAACCATGCCGCCGGCACCCACGGACTTCGGCTTCCCCCCGATCCCTCCAGCGGGAGGTTCGCCACCCTGGGCGGGATGGTGGCCACCAACGCCTCGGGCGCCCGCTCGGTCCGCTACGGCAGCGTGCGCCCGTGGGTGGAGGCGATCGAGCTGGTGACGGCCGAGGGCGACGTCGTCCAGCTTGCGCGCGGCAGCGCCGCCGCGGAGGTGAACGGGGGCGCGTTCCAGCGATTCGAGCGCGATGTCGCACCCCGGATCCGCGACGCCGCCTCGCTGGTGGCGGCGCGGTTCCCGCGGACGCGGAAGAACTCCT
>DASTYH010000155.1:0-9387 GCA_035765075.1 Gemmatimonadales bacterium | reverse complement strand
TGGGGCACGCCCCGTCCGCGAGTCCCTACGACGACATCCCCGACACGCACAGCGTGACGCCGGTGATCGGCTACTTCGCGGGCGGGGGCGGTGAATTCGGCATCGGCGCCCACAACGGCGTGACCTACGGCATCCGCTACGACCTTCGCGCCGGGAAGACGGTGCAGTTCGGGTTCAGCGCGGCGCGGGCCGCACTCGACCGCTTCATCGTGGATCCCTTCGTGGCGCTTGCGCGGCGCCGGAGCGGCCCGTTCGACCAGACCACCACCTTCGTCGACGCCACCATCCAGCACAATCTCACCGGCGGCAAGACGTGGCATCGGCTCGCGCCGTTCACCGGAGTGACCCTGGGCGTCGCGTTCGGCGAGGAGCTGGCGGCGGATACGAGCGGGTACGACTTCGGCAGCAAGTTCTACCTCGCTCCCCAGGCGGGGGTCCGCTTCTTCCTGACCTCGAGCCTCCACCTCCGGGCCGAAGTCCGCGGCGTCTTCTGGAAGGTGAACTACCCCGGGTCCTTCGGCATCGAACCCGTCGAGGAACCGGGCACGCCCGAGGCACCGAACGCCGTCATCCCCGACGGCAAGTTCGACGAGTGGACGCTGAGTCCCTGGTTCCAGGTGGGCCTCGGCTACATGGTGAAGTTCTGACATGACCGCGGCGGGACCACCTCCGTTCCGGCCGCCGAAGCGCGGCGGACGCATGGCGGCCGGCGCTGCCGTGGAGGAGGTGCCGGTCTGGCTGGAGGTGAACGGCCGCGCCGCAGTCACCTGGATGTGCACCCCCGATCTTCTGGAGGAGCTGGCCATCGGCTGGCTGCACGGCGAGGGCTTCATCGATCGGGTGAGCGACGTGCACCTGCGGCCCTGCGCGAGCGACCTGGGCTTCTGGGCGGAGATCGACCCCGAACGCGTCGCCGCCGTGGACCGTGAGCGGCGGCAGCCGGTGCTCGCCTCCGGGTGCGGCGCCGTGACCACCTTCCTGGCCGATCCCGCTACGGTGGCGCCCGCACCGCTTCGGGGAGAGCCGCCACCCCTCGAGACGCTCCGGGCGCGGTTCAAGGAGCTCTTTGCGCGAGGGGAGCGATACCGGGAGACCGGCGGCATCCACGCGGCAGCGCTCACGGACACCGAGTCGCTGGTCGCGCACGCCGAAGACATCGGGCGGCATAACGCCGTGGACAAGGCGATCGGAGTCGCGCTCCTCGGCGGGCGCGCCGTGGAGGGCCTCGGCATGCTGGTAACGGGACGGATCTCGGCCGAGCTCGCGTTCAAGGCGGCGCGCGCCGGTCTCGCGTGGGTCGCCACACCGTCGGTGCCCTCCACGCTCGCGGTCGAGATCGCCCGGCGGGCGGGGATGGTGCTCGTGGGGCGGGCGGTGAGCGGCAATCCCGAGCGCCATGGGCCCGGCTGAACAGCCCGGGGGGCCGGACGCCGCGGAACTCGCGCGGATCCTGCGGGCCGCGCGGCGCATCGCGGTCGTCGGGCTGCGCGACAATCCCGCGCGCCCCGCCTGGGGGGTGGCGGGATACCTTCAACGGGCCGGCTACGAGATCGTCCCGGTCCACCCAGTCGCCGAGACCGTGCACGGGATGCGCGGGTTTCCCGATCTCGAGAGCGCGGCCGAAACGGGACCGATCGACATCGTCAATGTCTTCCGGCGCTCCGAGGCCGTGCCCGGCCTCGTCCCCGCGTGTGTCGCCGTGCGCCCGATGCTCGTCTGGCTACAGGTAGGGGTCCGGAACGACGCCGCGCTCCAGACGCTCGCGGCCGCCGGCATCCCGGCGGTGCAGGATCGCTGTCTCGCCGTCGACCATCGACTCATGGGGATCTGATGCGCGCGTCCCGATACCTCTGCCTGCTCCCCTGCCTCGCTGGGGCGCCCCTCGCGGCCCAGGCCACGAGCGATCAGGCGCGGCTCGTCTTCAACGTCAACATCGGTTACGTCCCCGGCGTGAGCGGCTGGCGTGTCGCCGGCCAGCCGCTCTTCGACGACCGCTCCGATCCAGTGCTGATCGACTCCCTCACCCTGTCCCGCCGGATCCGGTCCGCCCTCTCCTTCGGAGCGCAGGCGATCTACTATCCCGGGGAGCACTTCGGCTGGCTCGGTGAGGCGCAGCTCATCGGCCTCGGCTTCGAGGACTCGTGCACGGTTACGGCGGGATCCGGCTCGACGCGCAATACCGCCATCTGCTCGGGCATCGCCGGGTCCCAGTCCTCCGGCACCGCCGTCCTGATCGGCGGCGGGATGATCTACCGGATGCTGAGCCAGAAGACGGTTTCGCCCTATGCCCGGATCGGACTCGGTGCCGTGATCAGCACGCAGAGCTCGATCCGGACCTTCGGCACGTTCCCGGGCCAGACCGGCGAAGCCGTCGAGGTGGAGATCTACCCCGACGAGTCGACCACTCGCGTCACCCTGGGGGCGACGCTGGGCGCCGGCTTCACCGCGGCCATCGGCCGGGGCTACCAGCTCCGCTGGGAGGTCACCGACCGGATCGTGGGTGTCCGGGGCGTCACCGCGCCCACGGTGCAGGACGGCGCCGCCCCGCCGACCTCGCTCCGCTACCGCCATCTCTTCGGCGTGCAGGTCGGTTTCGACGTCCTCCTGGAGCGGAAGCGGGGCAGGCGATATTGATGGTCGCCGGCGCCATCCTCGCCGGCGGAGGCGCCACCCGATTCGGCGGCGCCCCGAAGGGACTCGAGCGGGTGGGCGGCGAGCGCATCGTGGACCGGCTGGCGAACATCCTCGCCGTGGCACTCGGCGCCCCCCCGCTGCTCGTGGCCAATGCGCCCGATGCGGCGACGTGGGGCACCGGGCTCCGCATCGTGGCCGACACGGTGCCGGGTGCGGGATCGCTCGGCGGGATCCTCACCGCCGTCGCCGAGGCTCCCGCCCCGGTCGTCTGCGTGGCGTGGGACATGCCGTTCGTGAGCGCGCCGCTCGTCCGGGCGCTGGCCGCCGGCCTCGACTCGGCCGACGTCTGTCTCCCGGAAAGTGGCGGCCGCCGCGGGGTCGAGCCGTTGTGCGGCGCGTATGGTCCCGCCTGCCGGGCCGCCATCGAGGCGCGCATCGCCGCCGGCGATCTTCGGGCGATCGGCTTCCACGGCGCCGTGCGGACGAGCATCCTTCCATCCGACTACGTCCGGACGTTCGGCGACCCCGGCGTCCTCTTCTTCAACGTCAATACGGCGGAGGACCTCGCCGAGGCGGAGGAGCTGTGGCGCCGCGCATCGTCTCCATAGTCGGCCGCAAGAACAGCGGGAAGACCACACTCGTCGTGGCGCTCGTGTCCGAATTCGTGCGGCGCGGCAGGCGGGTCATGACCCTCAAGCACGGGCATCATCCCGCCGAGGCCGACCGGCCCGGCTCCGATACGTGGCGCCACTTTCACGAGGGTCCCGCCGAGCGAACACTCATCGCCTCACCTGAGCTTCGCGTGCTCTTCGAGCGCACTCCCGACGATTACGACCCGATCGGACTCGCCCGGCGCTACCTCGCCGAAGCGGATCTCGTCATTGCCGAGGGCTTCAGCCGCGCTCCCCTGCCCAAGGTCGAGGTCTATCGTCCCTCCGTTGCCCCGACCCCGATCTATGACGCGACCGCGGCAAACGCCTCCGACTGGCTCGCGATCGTGACCGACGACCCCGTCCTTCGTGCGGGGTGCCCCGTGCTCCGCTTCGGGGATACCGCCTGGCTCTCGACGCTCGCGTCCCTCGTCTGGACGGGGGCCCGAGAGATCGGAGCGTGAACCAGGCGCCGCTCTCCGCGCGCGAGGCGGCCGTATCCATCCTGGCGGCGGTCGTGCCGCAGCCCGCGCTCCGGGTCCCGCTCGACGATGCGCTGGACTCGGTGCTGGCCGAAACGATCACGAGCCCGATCGACCTTCCGCCCTGGCTCAACTCCGCCATGGACGGCTACGCGGTGCGGGCCACGGACGTGCGGGGCGCGAGCGAATCGGCCCCCGTCCGCCTTCGCGTCATCGAGACGATCCCCGCGGGGCACTTTCCGGTGCGCAGCATTCAGGAGGGTGAGGCGGCGCGCATCTTCACCGGCGCACCGCTGCCGGAGGGTGCCGACAGCGTCGTGCGCCAGGAAGACACCGACGGGGGCGACGCCGTCGTCACGATCCTGCGGGACCGGGATGCGGGCGTGAACATCCGCCATGCCGGCGAGGACCTGCGCCGCGGCGAAACCGTGCTCACGGCGGGAACGCCGCTCGGTCCCGCCGAGCTCGGGGTCCTTGCCTCCATGGCCGTGGCGCATCCGCTCGTGCACCGGCGCCCGCGCGTGGGCATCCTGGGTGGCGGGGACGAGATCGTGGACGTAGACCAGCCGGAGGAGATCCTCGCCGGGCGGAAGATCGCAAGCAGCAACTCGCACACGCTGGTGGCCCTCGTGCGCCGCGCCGGGGGCGAGCCGGTGAACCTGGGCATCGCGCGCGACACGGCCGAGAGCGTGCGCGCGCACCTCGCGCGCGGCCTCGATTGCGACTTGCTGGTCACGTCGGCGGGCATCAGCGTCGGCGAGCACGACCACTTGCGCGCCGTCCTGGCGTCGATGGGCGCCGATCTCCGCTTCTGGAAGCTCCGCATGCGGCCCGGTGCCCCGGTCGGGTTCGGCCTCATCGAGGGCGTGCCGTGGATCGGACTGCCGGGCAATCCCGTCAGCACCATGGTGACCTTCGAGCTCTTCGTCCGACCGGCGATCCGCGCAATGTGCGGACATCCCCTGCCCTTCCGCCGCGCGGTGGTGGCACGTGCGGCCGAGCCGATCGTGCTCCGACCCAGGCTGCAGCACTTCCTCCGCGGGATCCTCCGCGAGCGCGAGGACGGCCTCGAGGCCAGCCTCACCGGGCCTCAGGGATCGGGCATCCTGACCTCCATGGTTCGCGCCAACGCCCTGCTCGTGATCCCCGAGGGACAGCACGAAACGCCGGCGGGCGCCGATCTCCTCGCCATCCGGCTGGACGACCCCGGGCACCAGGCAATCCCCCCCTTCTGAGCGCCCGCTCGCGTGACTCAGGTCACGGGAGTCCCCAATCCAGGTCACAGAACTCCCGCGGGTCATCCGCGACATTATCGTCTCTGTCAGCGACCTCTTTTCGAACCCGACGCGAGACGCCGATGCCCGCTGCCGCCGTGCCCGCCCCTTCCGCCACTCCCGGCGCTTTCGTCCGATGACCCTCCGGTGGCGCCGCCTCCTTCCCGCCATCGTGGCACTTGCGGCGTGCTCGCGCGTGATCCGCGAGCCGGAGCCGCCCGTGCTCGCGGTCAACCCGGCAAGCGTCGAGACCACCCTCTTTCTCATCGGTGATGCCGGCTCGCCTCACGAGGGAGAGCCGGTCCTCGCCGCGCTCGAACGCCAGGTGTCGGAAGCGCCGGGAGAGCGGCTGATCCTTTTCCTCGGCGACAACATCTACCCGATGGGGCTCCCCGATACCGGGGCCACCGGCCGCGAGCACGCCGAAAAGCAGCTGCTGCCGCAGATCCAGGTAGCCACGCGGACACGCACCCGCACCTGGTTCATTCCCGGCAACCACGACTGGGAGTACATGGGACCCGGCGGCTGGGACGCGATCCGGCGGCAGGCGGCGTTCATCGATATCCACGGCGCCCCGTACGCGGCGATGTACCCGCAGGGGGGCTGCCCCGGTCCGGAGGTGGCGGACGTGGGGGAGCGGCTGCGCGTCGTCATGATCGACACGCAGTGGTGGCTGCACGATTTCGACAAGCCGCACGATTCCACGGCGGGATGTGCCCATTACGAGCGGCCGCAGGTGATTCGCGCGCTCGATTCCGCGATGGCGCAGGGGAGCGAGCGGCACGTGATCGTCGTGGGGCATCATCCGCTCCGCTCGGGGGGAGTCCACGGCGGGCACCTCGGCCTGATCCCGCACCTCTTTCCCCTGCGCGACCTGGCCGACAATCTCTGGGTCCCGATGCCGGTGCTCGGCTCGTACTACGCCTTCAACCGGAAGCAGGGCTCGTCGAACCAGGATGTGAACGGCCCGGAGAACGTGCGGATGCGGCGCGCGCTCGACTGGGTCTTCGCCCGCCGGAAGCCGCTCATCTACGCCGCGGGCCACGAGCACACCCTGCAGGTCCTCCGCGGCCACTCCGCGCGCCACCTCCTGATCAGCGGAAGCGGCATCATCGACCACGTGAGCGAGGTCCACCAGACGCACGCCACGCGATTCGCGGCGGCGCTGAGCGGCTACATGCGGCTCGACATCATGCGGGATGGCCGGGTGCGCCTCGGCGTCCTCACGGTCGAGCGCGACAGCTCGGTGACCGAGGCCTTCTCCACCTTCCTCGAATAGACGCGACCATCCATGGCATCGCTCAAGACGCTTCCAGTCGCCCTGATCTTCGCGGGCCTCCTCCCGGGCGCCGGGAACGCACAGGTGCAGCTCCCCCGGCCACCGCAGGTCGGCACCGACTCGGTGGTGGTTGCCGCGGACAGTGCGCATGCCGCGGGCCCGGTACACCGGTTCTTCTTCGGCTCGGGCTACCGGGATCTCTGGGTGAAGCCGATCACCGTGCCGGTGCTCGACCTGGGGCGCTTCGACGGCGGGCTCCGCGCCACGGAGGTGGGCGGGGGCATGCAGACCCGCTCGCTCCGGCTGGAGAACGCCGAAGGCCGGGAATGGGTCTTCCGCTCGGTGGCCAAGGATGCGCGATCGCTCCTGCCGAAGGATCTCCGCAACTCGTTCCTGGCGGGGATCGTGAACGACCAGATCAGCCACGCCCATCCGGGCGGGGCCCTCGTCGTTCCGCCGCTCGCGTCGGCGCTCGGCATCCTGCATGCGCAGCCCCAGCTCGCCATCATGCCCGATGACCCCCGTCTCGGCGAGTACCGGGAGGAGTTCGCGGGCATGCTCGGCATCATCGAGGAGTTCGCCGACGACCTCCCCGACGGCAAGCCCGGCTTCGCGGGATCGGAAGAAGTCGTCAACAGCCTCGACCTCCTGGAGGAGCTGCGCGAGAAGCCCTCGGTCCGCGTGGATGCCCGTGAGTTCCTGAAGGCGCGCCTGCTCGATCTGCTCATCAACGACTGGGACCGCCACAAGGACCAGTGGCGCTGGGCACGGCTCGAGCGCGAGGACCGCGACTACTGGATCCCCGTCCCCCGCGACCGGGACAACGCCCTCTTCTGGTTCGACGGACTCCTGCCGAGTCTCGCGCGCTTCGCCGCGCCGAAACTGATCCCCTTCGGCTCCCAGATCTCGCTCAAGGGCCTCACGGTGAGCAGCCGCGAGCTGGACCATGTTCTCCTTGCCCCGCTGGACAGCGCCCAGTGGGATTCGATCACGTCGTTCGTGACGGAGCGCCTGACCGACAGCCTCATCATCGCGGCGGAGGCGCGCATTCCGCCGGAGTACCGCCCCGAGCGTGAAGAGCTCGTGGCCGGCCGGCTCATCTCCCGCCGGGACGGCCTCGCCCACGTGTCCCGGCAGTTCTACCGGAAGCTCGCGCAGGTGGTGGACATTCACGCCACCGATGACGCCGATCGTGCGCTCGTCGAGTACGAGGGGAACGGTGCGGTGACCGTGGAGCTCTCGGCGGGCAAGCCGAGCGATGCGGACGCCACCTACTTCCGCCGCCGCTTCCTCCCGCATGAGACCAGCGAAGTGCGCGTCTACCTGCACGGGGGCGAGGACAGCACGACGGTGCGTGGGGCGCCCACCGCCGGCATCGTGGTCCGGGTCATCGGGGGCATGGGGACCAACGTCGCGGCCGGGGAGCGCCTCGCGCTCGCCCGGCTCTACGAATTTCCCTCCCCCCAGGACGAGATCACCTACGGCCCCGATACCCTCTTCGATCGGCGGCCCTGGCGCGTCGAGGATGGCGACACCCTCCCCCCGCGGCCCGATCGCGGCGGCAACTCGGCGCCGATCGTGGACCTCCGCTACTACAGCGATCTCGGCCTCGTCACGAGCGTCGGGATGAACATGTACCGCTATGCCTTCCGGACATGGCCGTACGCCCGCCGCACGACGCTCGAGCTGGACCACGCCGGCGCCCCGGCGGACACGCGTCTCCGCCTCGCCACCGAGTTCCGCAGCGAGGGCGGTGGCCTCATCCCCGCCGCGCGCGTCATGGCCTCGGGCCTCGAGCTTACCCGCTGGTATGGCCCGGGCAACGAGACGGCGCGCACCGCGGAGGGAAAAGCCAACCGGATCGAGCATGGGCGATACGCGGGGGAGATCATGCTCGGCGTCCCGCTGCTCAGGGGAGTCTTCGAGCTCGGGCCCGCCGCCGAGTACGCGAGGACCGAGGCCGATCAGCCGGCCTTCTTCGGCGGCGCACCGTACGGAACCGGGAATTTCGGCATCGCCGGCGCCCGGGCCCGATTCAGGATCGATTCGAGGGACGAGTCCCACGACGCGCCCGCCGGGCTCTTCCTCGTCCTCGAGGGGAATGCGTGGCCCGCGCTCTGGGACGCGGATGAGGCGTTCGGATCCGTCTCGGCGGAGGCGCGGACCTGGATCCGGCCGCCGCTTCCGCTGGAGCCGGTCCTCGCCCTACGCGCCGGGGGGAAGAAGCTCATGGGAACCTGGCCCTTCCACCATTCCGCATTCCTGGGAGGCGTTTCCACACTCCGCGGGTACGACGAGCAGCGATTCGCCGGCGAGGCGATGGCATTCGGCGGGGCGGAGCTCCGCCTCACGCTCTTCCGCCTGCCACTCCTCCCCCTGGACCTGGGCGTCCACAGCCTCGCGGAGGCGGGGCGGGTGTGGGTCGACGGCGAGGATTCCGACGACTGGCATGGCGCCGTGGGCGGGGGCTTTTCGCTCGCACTCGACCAGCCTGCCGGCCTGCTCAGCGTGACCCTGGCGGATGGGGAGGAGCGGACCGGGGTGTACATCGAGCTCGGGTTCACCTTCTGACGAGTCGCCGTTTTCGCGCCCTGTGGCGCCGCCTCGGCGCCACGACGAATGCGACGGCCGTGCACCACATGCTGGTGGCGCGGTACACCGAGCCGTGGCGGCATTATCACGTCCTCGCGCACATCGGGGACTGCCTCCGGGAGCTGGACCGTGCGCGCGAGCTCGCGGAGCGCCCCGACGAGATCGAGATCGCCCTCTGGTTCCACGATGCCGTCTACGTGCCGGGCCGCCGGGACAACGAGGCGGCGAGCGCCGCGCTCACCGACGAGACCCTGGCGGACGGCGGCATCGAGAAGGGGGTCCGCGAGCGGGTCCGCGCGCTCATCCTCGCCACCCGGCACGATGCGGTCCCCACCGATGCCGATGCCCGGCTGATGGTGGACATCGATCTCGCGATCCTCGGCGCCGACCCGTACCGCTTCGGGATCTACGACCGGGCCATCCGGCAGGAGTTCGCCTCGCTCTCCCCCGCCGAGTTCGCGCGGGGCCGCGCCCTG
>DASTYH010000154.1:0-4098 GCA_035765075.1 Gemmatimonadales bacterium | reverse complement strand
CGGGAATGAACATCGCCTCGCCCACTTCCAGCGAGCCGATCCTCAGGGGGCGGAGGCGACCCCCGATCGCCGCCAGGCGTGGCATCAGGTCCTGCGCCCCCTCGTCGAGGTCTTCCTCGCTCAGGGTGCTGCGCGCCTGCTGGTTGGCGTACAGGATCTTCCCCTCGGCGTCAAACACGACCACCCCTTCGCTGAACCCGTCCAGAAGGGCCTTGGCAAGGGGGGAAAAGACCGAGGGCATCGAGCTGTGAGAGTTCATATCGGCCATGCTGGGATCTACGCCGTGACGCCGCGGAAGTTTCACTTCTGGACGTTGATGATACCTCTGGAGTCGTCCCGGCGCACTTTGCCTGCACACTCTTGACGGAGCCCCCCGAAATACTCACATTGCTACATGGTTATACAGTAAGATGACGATCCTGGGATTCGCCCTTGCAGCCCTGATCGGCCTCTCGCTCGGCATGCTGGGCGGAGGGGGCTCGACTCTCACGGTGCCGATCTTCGTGTACATCCTGGGCTTCGAGGCCAAGGATGCGATCGCGATGAGCTTCCCGGTGGTCGGCGCCACGAGCCTCGTGGGCGCGGTGAGTCACTGGCGGGACGGCAACGTGGAGGTGCGGACGGCGCTCCTCTTCGGGGTGGTGGCCATGGCGGGGTCGTTCTCCGCCGCGCGCTTCCTCGCCCCGCTCATGTCGGGCGCCCTGCAGCTCGCGCTGCTCGGCATGGTCATGCTCGCGGCGGCGGTCTCGATGTTCCGGAGCGCCGGCCGCCGGCCCCTCCCGGGAGTCGAGCACGAGCCACCGATCGCGCTTCCGCTCCTCGGCCTCGTGGCCCTGGGTGTCGGTGCAATGACGGGCATCGTGGGTATCGGCGGAGGATTTCTCATCGTGCCGGCGCTCGTGATCCTGGGCCGGGTACCGATGAAGCAGGCGGTGGGTACGTCGCTCCTCGTGATCGCCATGAACACGGCGTCGGGATATTTCGGCTACGCCGGGCGGGTCACGATGGCGTGGGGTTTCCTCGCCGGGTTCACGCTGGTCGCCATCGGCGGGATCCTGCTGGGAAGCCGGCTGGTGCGGTACGTGTCGCAGGGACAGCTGAAGCGCGCATTTGCGGTCTTCCTGATCGCGGTCGGCGCGTTCGTCTTCTTCCAGAACCGGAATGCACTCCTCGGCGGGCCGGTCGGCCAGGCCGAGGAGCGTTGAGGGAGGTTACATGCTGCTCAAGCGTTTCTACGACGACAAGCTCGCGCAGGCGAGCTACCTCGTCGGCTGCGCGGCCACGGGGGAGTCGCTCGTCATCGATCCCCACCGCAACGCCGCGGAATACATCGCCGCGGCGGAACAGGAGGGGCTCCGGATCACGCACGTGACCGAGACCCACATTCACGCCGATTTCGTGAGCGGCGCCCGGGAGCTCGCGGCGCGAACCGGCGCCCGGCTGCTCCTCTCCGCCGAGGGCGGCCGCGACTGGCAATACGGCTACGCGACGGCGGATGGGGCCACGCTGCTGCGCGACGGCGACACGTTCATGGTCGGCAACGTCCGGATTTCGGTGATGCACACCCCCGGCCATACGCCGGAGCACCTCTCGTTCCTCCTCACCGATACGCCGGCGACCGATGAGCCGATGGGCATCTTCACCGGCGATTTCGTCTTCGTCGGGGACGTGGGGCGCCCCGACCTCCTGGAGCGTGCCGCCCACATCGCCAACACCATGGAGGCGTCGGCGCGCCAGCTCTACGCCTCGCTGCAGCGCTTCAAGTCGCTTCCCGATCACCTGCAGATCTGGCCCGGCCACGGCGCCGGGTCGGCCTGCGGCAAGTCGCTCGGCGCCGTTCCCCAGACCACCATGGGCTACGAGCGGGTGGTGAACTGGGGGCTCGCGGCCCGGAGCGAGGCGGAGTTCGTCCGGGAGGTCCTGTCGGGCCAGCCCGAGCCGCCGCGCTATTTCGCAGAGATGAAGCGGATCAACCGGGACGGGCCGCCGATCCTGGGAACGATCCCCCGCCCTCGCACGATGCGGCCGGCGGAGCTCCGCGACATCCTCGCGGGCGGCGCCACGGTGGTGGATACCCGGCCCGCCGCCGAGTTTGCGGCCGGGCACGTCCCGGGAACGATCAACCTCCCGCTCAACCGGTCGTTCACCACCTGGGCGGGGTGGTTCCTTCCCTATGACGCCGATTTCTACCTGATCATGGCGGACGGCGGTCCCG
Organism: Gemmatimonadales bacterium; assembly: GCA_035765075.1. Lineage (GTDB taxonomy): Bacteria > Gemmatimonadota > Gemmatimonadetes > Gemmatimonadales > GWC2-71-9 > CAMLLJ01. The sequence continues at coordinate 1,883 of DASTYH010000154.1, read as the reverse complement.
CGCTCGGCGAGGCGGTGCACGACCTGGCGATGATCGGACTCGATCGGATGGGGGGCTGGTTCCCGACCGATGCGGTCACCGCCTGGGCGGAGGCGGGCGGGACCCTCGAAACGATCCGCCAGATGACGCCGGCCGAGCTGGCCACGGCGCTGGAAACGGACACGGTGTCCGTGGTGGATGTTCGCGGGAGGAGCGAGTGGGATGCCGGGCACATTCCCGACACGCCCAACATCCCGCTCGGTTTCCTCCCGGATCGCCTCGACGAGCTTCCGTCCGGCCGGCCGGTGGTCGTGCAGTGTCAGAGTGGCGCGCGATCGTCGATCGCCGCGAGCATCCTGCAGACGCGCGGCGTCAAGGACGTGATCAACCTGGCGGGCGGCTACGCGGCGTGGCAGGCGGAGGGACAGCGGACCGAGACCCCCGCAATGGAGGCGGCCACATGAGCGACCTGCGTTCACCCGCCCAGCTCGCGCGGGTCGCCGACCGCTTCAAGGCGCTCGCCGAACCGGCGCGGCTCCGCATTCTCTACGCGCTCCGGCGTGGAGAGATGACCGTCTCGGAGCTCATCGAGGCCACCGGCCTCGGCCAGGCGAACGTCTCGAAGCATCTCCAGCTCCTCCACGCCAACGGCTTCGTCGAGCGGAGGAAGGAAGGGCTGTACGTGTATTACAGCATGTCGGATCGGGACGTGCTCGTCCTCTGCGACATCATGTGCGGCCGCATCGAGCGGCAGACGGAGGCGGAGCAGCGCGTGTTCGCCACGGGCGCGTAATGTTCCGCCATCATTCCCCGGAAGGAGGCACCGATCGATGACCACGACGCTCGTGAGCCCGGAAGTGCATTCCAGGGTCAAGCCCGCATCCATCGGCCAGGGAGTCCGGCAACAGCGGATCATCGACGCCGCGATTGCGATCCTGGTGCGGGATGGGCTTTCGGGCTGGACCGTCGAGCGCGTGGCTCGCGAGGCAAGCTGTGCCAAGGGACTGGTGCACTACCACTTCGACACCAAGTGGCAGCTGCTGGCGCTCGTCGCCTCGGCCCTCAGGAAGGATCGGATGGCGCGGCGTGCGGATGCGTTCGGGCACTCGGGCACCGACGCGCTGGACGCGCTGTGGGAAGTACTCGTCTCGGAAACGATGAGCGGCGGCTGCGCCGCGTGGTTCGCGCTGGCCACGGTGCCCGATCGCACCGTCCGGGAGGCCCTCCCCGCCACCGGCGACGATCTCCGCCGGGTGGCCGGGGCGATGCTCGGTGCGCTCCCCCTCACCGAGCTTCCGCTCCCCCGCCTGCGGGTGATCCTCGCCACGCTCGACGGACTGCAACTCCCCCTCCTCCTCGGCGACGATCCCGAAGCGGTGCGGGAAGTGTACGATCGCTTCTGGCTGGCGACGCTATGAAGCGGCAGACAGTAGGCAGTAGACAGTAGGCAGTAGACAGCGTCCTACCGCCGCCTTCGCTGGTGGCGCTGCTTGCGGCCGCCTTTCGGCGGGCCGCCCCGTCGGTCATTCCCACCCCGTCCGCCCTTTCCGCCTCTCCCGCCGTTTCCGCCGTTTCCGCCCCTCTCAGTGCCTTCCCCCCGCGGCTGCCGTTCCAGCGCATCGCGGACATCGTCGAGCGTATCGGCGAGGATCGGCGGGTGGTTGCCCCGGCGCACCGCAAAGTGGAGCGGGCGGTCGAGCGGCGTGATCTCTCCGGCGCGGAGGCGGCGCGCCTGGCCTTCCCGCAGCGTGACGCGGGCGATGCCGCGACCGTCGCGGATCTCGTAGGAGATGGGCGCGCGATCCCCCTTGAGATGAATGCTGTCGGGGAGCGCATCGAGCCGCGCGCGCACCTTGTCGTCCACCAGCTCGGCGGGATCGAGGGTGATGCGGGCCCGGATGAAC